>CAXREU010000203.1:0-17615 GCA_964229715.1 Halobacterium sp. | reverse complement strand
GGGCGGAACGAGCCCTCGACTGGTGGGTTGAGGAACAGTTTGCCGTCGAGCAGCATCGCGGCCTGCTGGAGGTAGACGGCCTCGTCGTGGTTCGTGGAGTGGTACGGAAAGACGGTGACTGAGAGGGCGTACGCCGCGACGGCGGCGACGACCACAAGCGCGACGGGCGTGAGCAGTCGACTGGAACGAGCACGGGCGAGCAAGCGGGTTTGGCCGTCCGTCATCCTCGGTTGGGATACCACGCCAGCGAGTGGTCGGCGACGAGGTCGACGGTGACGGATTCGCCGACGGTCATGTCCTCGGCGTGGTTGTGGAGACAGCGCACGAGGTCGCCGTTGTCCAGTTCGACGTGGTAAATGAACGACGGGCCGGTGTACTGCCGGCGGACGATAGTGCCGTTGGCGTTGGCTTCGTTGTCGGGGACGGCGCGGAGGTCGTCCGGGCGCACGAGCACGTCGACCATCGCGCCGGCGTAGCCGTCGGCGAGCCCCTTCAGGAGGGTGCGGTCGTAGCTCCCGATGGAGGTGTCGACGGTGTCGCTGCCGACGCGCGCGGAGAGGAACCCCGCCTGCCCGAGGAACGACGCGACGAAGCGCGACTCGGGGTGTTCGAACACTTCCTCGGGGTCGCCGACCTGTTCGAGCTGGCCGTCGTTGAGCACCGCGACGCGGTCCGAGATGGAGAGCGCTTCCTCCTGGTCGTGGGTGACGGAGACGGCGGTGACGCCGGCTTCCTTGAGGATGCGCCGGACTTCCTCGCGCATCTCCACGCGCAGGCGGACGTCCAGATTCGAGAACGGCTCGTCCAACAGGAGGATGTCGGGTTCGGGCGCGAGGCTGCGCGCGAGTGCGACGCGCTGTTGTTGGCCGCCCGAGAGCTGGTCGGGCGAGCGGTCGCCCATCTCGGGCATGTCCACGAGGTCGAGCAGTTCGTCGACGCGCTCGTCGGCGGCGTCGCCGTCGCGGTCGGTGAGCCCGAACGCGACGTTCTCCCGGACCGAGAGGTGCGGGAACAGCGCGAAGTCCTGGAAGACGATGCCGACGCCGCGGGACTCGGCCTCCACGAACGTCGACGGCCCGGCGACCTCCTCGCCCGCCACCGAGATGACGCCCTCGCTGGGGCGTTCGAGGCCGGCGAGCATGCGAAGCGTCGTCGTCTTCCCGCAGCCCGACGGCCCAAGCAGGGTGAGCAGTTCGCCGTCGCGGACGGACAGCGAGAGGTCCACGACCGCAGTCTCAGTGCCGTAGCGCTTGGTCACGCCGTCGAGTTCGAGGACCGCGTCGGCGGTGTCGGTCGGTCCGTCTTCGTCGGGCTCGACCGCCGTGTCCGTTGTGAGTTCGCTGTCAGCCATTGTATCGTTCCTGTGCGAGGATGACGACCATCGAGAGCGCGGAGATGCCCACGAGTACGAGCGCGGGAATCGCGGCCGCGCCGTACGAGCCGGCTCCTCTGACGAGCCAGATGTAGGAGACGAGGGTTTCAAAGCCTATCGGACTCAGCATCAGCGTCGCCGGCAGTTCCTTCATCGTCGTGAGGAACACCAGCGCGGCGCCGGCTGCGACCCCGGGTGCGATGAGCGGCAGCGTCACCTTCCGGAACGCGCCGAACGGCGACCGGCCGAGCGTGCGCGCGGCCTCCGTGAGCTTCGGGTCGACTTGGAGGACCGACGAGCGCACGGTGCCGACCGCCTGCGGGAGGAAGCGTACGACGTACGCGAACACGAGCACCGGGATGGACTTGTACAGGGACTGCACGAGGCCGGTGACGGTCTCCTCGCCGGCGGGCAGCCACCACGTCAGGAGGTCCGCGCCCGTCGTGAGGTAGATAAGCGCCAGCCCCACGACGACGCCGGGAATCGCGTACCCGACGTACGTGAGGCGGTCGAACACCGTCGACAGCGCGGAGTCAGAGCGCGCGCCGTAGCCGGCGACGGGTAGCGCCATCAGGGTCGCGGCGAGCGCGGCGGCGACGGCGACTTTCAGGGAGTTCCACGCGACCGTCGGGTCGAACTGGAAGACGGTCTCGCCGCCGCGGTACAGCCACCAGCCGAGCACGCCCAGCGGCAGGCCCAGACAGAGGACGGCGACGAGCGCGCAGAACGCCAGCGCCGGCCACTTCCAGATGCCGAGTTCGATGCGGTTGGGCTGCCGGGAGCCCCGGGAGATGTAGGCGGTCGTCGAGTCGCCGACGCGCGACTCCAAGGCGAGAATCACGGCGACGATGGCGAGCAGCTGGAGGGACAGCATCGCGGGGTACCCCTCGGGGACGCCGAGGCTGCTCTGCGCGACGTAGATTTGCTGGGTGAACACCTGATACCGCATCAGCGAGGGCGTCCCGAAGTCCGAGAGCGCGTACAGGGACGCCAGCAGCGTGCCGGCGGCGACGCCGGGCGTAATCTGGGGGACGGTAACGCGCTTGAACGCCTCCCAGCGGGAGTGGTTGAGCGTGCGCGCGGCCTCCACGAGCGTGCCGTCGAACGAGAGCAGGGCGGCCCGCGTCGTCAGGAACACGTACGGGTACGTGAACAGCACGAGCACGAGCGCGGCGCCGTGCAGCCCGTAGATGGCGGGGATGCGTTCGACGCCGAGCGGCGCCAGCAGGTCCGCGAGTTCGCCGTGGGGACCGAACGCCGCGATGAACGTGAACGCGCCGATGTAGCTCGGGACGACCAGCGGGAGCGCGCCGACGACGGTCCAGAACCGCCGGAACGGGAGGTCCGTCTGGACGGTGAGCACGGCCAGCGGGACGCCGACGGCGACGCAGCCCGCGGTGACGATGGCGGTGAGAACGAGGCTGTTGATTGCGACTTGGACGCTACTGGACTGGGTGACGAGGCCGAGCAGGTGGCCGAGGCCGTAGTCGGCGGCGCGGGCCACGAGCACGACGACCGGCAGCGAGACGACCGCCGCGACCGCCCCCGCGGTGACCGCCAGCGAGAAACCAGTGGCTTCGTCGGCGTCGTCGCTGGCGTCGTTGCGGAGTCGGTCCAGGCGGTCGCTGGCTGCCATCTACGCGAGGATGCCGACGTCGCGCAGTAGTTCGAGGGTCGGCTGGATGTCCGAGAGCTTCTGGAAGTCCAGCTCCGGCGGCTCCAGCTCGTCGAGGGTGGGGAGCGGGCCGACCGGTTCGACACCGGGAATCATGGGGTACGCGAACCCGCGGGTCGCGAGGTACTCCTGGGCTTCCGCGGAGAGCAGGTGGCGGATGAATCCTTCGGCGAGGTTCGTCTGCTCGGTGCCCTCGAGGACCGAGGCGCCCGCGGCGTTCACGAGCGAGCCGGCGTCGTTCTGCGTGAACGTGACGTCGATGGGGGCGTCCGGCTGCCCGGAGAGTACGAGCATCGGGTAGTAGTGGTTCGCGAACCCGGTGCCGAGTTCGCCGTTGGCGGTCGCCTGCGCGACGAGATATTCGTTGTTGTAGCGATTGACGTTCTGCTCGAGCATCCCGTTGAGCCACTCGCGGGTGGCTTCCTCGCCGCGGATGTGGCGCATCGCGGTGATGAACCCGTGGAACGCGCCGTAGGTGGGCGCCCAGCCAACGTTGCCCGCGAACCGGGACTCGGTCGCGAAGGCGTCGATGCTGTCGGGCATCTCGGACTCGCTGAACTCGTTGGTGTTGTACGGGATGGCGCGGGAGCGGCCGGCGACGCCGACCCACGTGTCGTCGGGGTGGTAGCGCTCGAAGGCGGGCGAGACGGTGTCGCTGGAGAGCGTGGTGCTCGCGCCGTTCTCGGAGACGTACGCCAGCGACCCGATGTCGACCGACCAGAAGACGTCGGCCTGCGTGGTACCGGCTTCGTGCTCCTCGACGATGGTGTTCGCGAGCTGGGAGGACGGCTGGGTGTCCCACGTGACCTCGAAGTCGTCGTAGTACTCGTTGAACAGCTCCATCAGGTTGACGTAGCGACCGCCCTCGCCGCCGCCGAGGTAGACGGTGAGTTCGCCTTCGAGGTCGTCGAGCTCCTCGATGGAGGTGCCGCCGGGCGCGGGGCGGTCGGAGACGTACGCGCCGGAGCCGCGGAAGTCCGCGAGCCCTGGGCGGTCGTCGCCGCCTTCGCCGTCGCTGCCGCCACCACCGAGAATGCCCGAACAGCCGGCGAGTGCGGTCGTCGAAGCTACGCCTGCCGCCGCGAGGAAGCGGCGGCGCGTCTGGCTATTTTGGTCTGTCATATGTTGGATTAGGTCGCCCTAAAACTCTTATAACTACCGATTCGGAGTCCGTCAGTCAGTCGTCGGCGGGCGCGGCCGTGCGCTGGTCGGCCAGCGCCGCACAGCAGTCCACCCAGTCCAGCAGGTACTCCCCGCACTCCGCGAGGAACGCGCCGTTGTTGTACTCCTCGTAGTCGCCGGCGACGAGGCGCTCGCCGACCGCGCGCGCCACCGCCTCGTAGGAGTCCTCGTCGGGCTCGACGGCCGCGACCTCCTTCCAGAAGTGCTCGTTCAGTTCGAGGCCCGCGACCTCGTTGGCGAGGTCGTCAAACGTCGACCGCGGCGCCTTGTTGTGCTCGCACAGCGGCGCGCCGTTGTAGATGTCGCCGCCCACCACGTCGGCCGCGCGCTTCAGGAGCACGCCGCTCCAGATGTCGTCGAAGCGCCCGACTTCCCACGCGTTGTCGTCCATCGGGAACTGGTAGAACGCGGGCACGACCTCGCGGCGGAACGCGAGATTCATCGAGCAGACCGTGAGGTAGTCGCCCTCGGCGGCGACGAAGTCGCGGTCGAAGTCATCGAAGTCCGTGCGGGTCTGGGCCTGCCCCTGCAGGTCACCGTCCATCAGGATGCGGACCGCGTCGAGGTCCGGGACGTTCGTCCAGAGGCCCTGCGAGGCGACCACGTGGTCGGTTTCCGTGGTGTCCGTCTCGATTTCCTCGTCCATCGCGGCGTAGGGGTACCCGCGCGGGTAGAGGTCCGAGTCCGACTGGTAGAGGACGTTCACCCAGTGCTCGTCCGAGGAGACTTCCTCGACACTCCCCTCGTGGGCGAGGTTGTCGAGGTGCGTGCCGAAGAAGTCCCACTCGTCGTGGGGGAGCGTGTCGTCGTCGATGAACACGCCGTACTCGAAGTCGTTCGCCCAGAGGTAGAGTAGACCGAACGAGGTCTGGGCGTGGCTGGCGGCGGGAATCAGGTGGCTGTACCGTTCGAGGCCTTGCTCGTCGAACCACGCGTCGCGGTCGCTCCCGTCGAAGACGGCGCCGGCGACGCCCTCCTCGTCGAGCATCTCGCGCATCCCCTCGGTGTCACAGAAGTCCTCGGTGACGAGGACGACGAACAGGCGGTCCAGGTCGAAGCCGTGGTCGCGGGCGTTCTGGAAGTACTCCCGCATGCATTCGTACTCACGAATCGTCGGTACGACCACGCAGACGTCTCGGGTCATCGGTTGGTCGCGTCTATTTAGGCCACCCTAAAATGTGTGTCGATGTTTAGGCTGTCCTAAACACTCAGGTGAGGCCGGCGACCGACTGTTGGAGGCGCACCGTCGGCGGCACCAACATCCCACCCAGGAGCACCAGAAACACGTGGAACACGCCGTCGGCGACCGCAACGGGCGCGAGCAGCGCCAGCGCCTCGGCGGCCGCCACGCCGGTCGCGCACACCAACACGAGCAGGAGGTGGCGACGAAGGCTGTCCAGCGCCGTCCCGTGTGCCAGCGTCTCCAGGCGCTCGCTGAACGCCACGCCGTACGCCGCGAACCCGAGCGCGCCCAGCGCCTTCACGCTCGCAGTTACCGCCGGCTGGTCGATGAGCAACAGGACCAGCCACTCCACGGCGATGACGACCACGAACCCGAACTCCAGACGGCGGACGCGGTTGAGGGAGATCGCGCGCTCCTCGGGCGACGGCGCGAGCGCGCTGTTGAAATACACCTCCCGCAGTGCGAACGTCAGGAACGCGATGGCGACCAAAAGCGAGACGTCCGCGACCGCGCGCACCACGCTCGCGTCCCGAACCGTCAACACGAGGCCAAGCGCGCCGAAGACCGCGAACGCCAGCCCGAGATAGGTGAGGTACCCCCAGAAGTCATCGTAACCCTCCAGCCGGTCGAAAGCGTAGTTCTGGACCGCGTAGTACGTGAACGCCAGCCCGGCGACAACGACGATGCCGTAGCCCGCGAACGCGACCGCGGACAGCGTCTCCGTGGCGGTCATCGACGCACCCCGTCGAGATCGGCGGCGAAGTCGTCAAGCGCGCGCTGAAAGTCCAGCACGGTCGCGAACCGCGCGCGCTTCTCGGGGGCCAGCGCCCGCGCGAACAGGTCGTCGACGCGCTCGGGGAGCGCCGGGTTCTGCTCGGACGCCGGAATCCGTCCCTCGTCGCCCGGTGGCTCACCGGTCAGCAGGAAGTACGTCAGCGCACCCAGCCCGTAGACGTCCGTCGCCTGGTCGAAGCGCCCGTACGTCTCCGGGTCGCGGTGCTCGGGCGCCGCGAACGCCCCCGGAATCGGCGGCGTCCGGCGCGCGCTGACGGCGTGCGCGAACCCCCAGTCGCCGAGCAGCGGCGCGTCCCACGTCCGCGCGCCCGTCTCCACGAACCGCACCGCGTCCGGGTGGATTCCGCCGTGGACGACGCCCCGCGAGTGGGCGTAACTGACCGCGCGCGTGAGGACGCTGGCGTCCCAGACGGCTTCCGCGAGTGTCGTTGGGGCGCCGCGGCCGTCAAGCGTGTCGCCGTCGTCGTAGCGCGTCGCCAGCCAGCGCGCGCCGTAGCCGAGCACGGTGACCACGTGGTCGTGGTCGTCCACGCCCGCCCACTGCTCGACGGCGTCCGCGAACGCCGAGGCGACCGCGCTTTCGTCGGCGTGCAGCCGCCGCACCGTCGCCAACCCGTGTTCGAGCACGTCCTCGTCGACGTCCGCGCGGTAGTCGGTCGTAAGCACGCCCTCCCGGAGTTTCAGATTCGGCGAGACGGCCTCTGCGGCGAGGGTCACGCCCGGCGGGTCCGGAATCTCCGCGGGTGGTCCCGCGTCGGGTTCGTCGGTCTCGGTCTGCTCGCTGCGGACCGGCGCGTTCTGCCCGAAGGCGACGTGAATCGGTCGCGAGCGGTCGTCGTCGGCGTTCACCGTGACCACGGAGACGCCGTCGGGGAACAGGTCCGAGTACGCCGGGTGCGAGCGCACGACCATCGGGTAGCCCGCGTCCTCCGCACGCTCCGCGATGGCCGCCGTCACCTCGGCGACCGCCTGCTTCGCGTACCGCTGAACGAGTGCGTCCTCGGACTGCGTGAGCGGCGCAATCGCCGACAGCCCCGTCGACGCCCGGGCGGGGTAGGACTTCGTGACGCCCGCGAGCGCGACCACGCCGTTCTGTCGAACGAGCGGGTCGTCGGCCCGCGTCAGCGAGACGAGGTCGGAGAACTGTACGGAGAGCGCGTCGGGCTGTCGCTCGGCGAGCTCCGCGAGCACCCACGTCGCGCCCCGCCGCACCCACACGTCGTCGTCCTCAACCGCGTCGCGGACGTCGTCAAGGACGGCGCGAACCTTCGTCGGCTCGGTAGTGACGGCCTCCACGAGCCGCCACGCGGCGCCCGCACGCTCGTCGGCGTCGTCGCTGTGGAGGCGCTCAGCGAGCTCGTCGACGCCGTCGGCGTCCACGGACTGCCGGAGCGCGGCAACCCGCTCCTCGTCGACCGGGCTGTCTGTGTGGCGTTCCATGCGCGCTGCTATCGGGTCGACTTCGCCGGCGCACGCATTGAACCTTCGGCTTCCCGAGGTGTGCGAATCCGTGTGATTTTGCCGCGCCGTCACCTCCGCGTCGGTATGGTAGACATCCGGGACCGGGCGGTGCTCGCCGATACGCCCGCCCGCGAGACGGCGCTAGCGTGCGTCGACGCCGGCATCGACGCCGCGCGTCCCGCTCGCGTCGTCGCCGACGAAGTCGCAGTCGACGGAGAGACGCTCCGCGTCGCGGACGCGACCTACGACCTCGCCGGCTACGAGCGCATCGTCGTGCTCGGCGGCGGGAACGCGGCCGCACACGTGGCCAGCGCGCTCGTCGACGTACTGGGCGACCGGCTCGACGGTGGCGTCGTGGTGACCGACGACCCGGTCGACGTACCGGACGTGGACGTCCTCCCGAGCGACCATCCTGTCCCCTCGGAGCGGGGCGTCGCCTCCACCGCGGACCTGCTCGACGCCACCCGCGGCTACGACGCGGAGACGCTCGTGCTCGCGGTGATAACCGGGGGCGGCAGCGCGGTGCTACCGGCGCCCGCGGACGGGCTCTCCCTAGCTGCCCTGCAGGCGACGACGGAGGCGTTGCTGCGTTCGGGCGCACCGATTCACGCTGTCAACGCCGTCCGCAAGCACTGCTCGGCGCTAAAGGGCGGGCGGCTCGCACGAGCGCTCGCGCCGGCGACCGTCGCGACGCTCGTGTTCAGTGACGTTGTGGGCAACGACCTCGACGTCATCGCTAGCGGTCCCACTGTCCCCGATACCTCGACGTACGACGACGCGCTCGCGGTTCTCGACGACTACGCGGTCGACGTTCCCGCTCCAGTCCGCGACCACCTCGAACGCGGCGCGCGCGGCGACCTCCCCGAGACGCCCAGCGAGGGCGACCCGGCGTTCGAGGCCGTCGACACGCACGTGCTCGCCGACGGCTCTACCGCGCTCGCCGCTGCCAGCCACGCCGCTCGCGAGCGCGGCTACGAGCCCCTGATTCTGTCCTCGTGCATCGAGGGCGAAGCCCGCGAAGCCGGGGGAGTTCACGCCGCAATTGGGGCGGAAGCAGCGACCTCCGGCGACCCCGTGGACCCGCCCGCAGTCGTGCTTTCGGGCGGCGAACTTACAGTGACCGTCGACGGCGACGGTGACGGCGGCCCGAATCAGGAGTGCGCGCTCGCTGCCGCCCACCGCCTCCCCGACGGCGCGGCGTTCGCGTGCGTGGACACGGACGGTATCGACGGCGCCAGCGAGCACGCCGGCGCGCTCGTCGACAGTGAGACAGTCGGCGACCCCGCGGACGCTCGCGCGGCGCTCCGCGATAATGACGCCGGCGGCTTCCTCGCCGGCCGGAACGCGCTCCTCCGGACCGGCCCGACCGGAACGAACGTCAACGACCTGCGCGTGCTGGTCGTCGAGGACTGAGGGACGTACTCGGCCCGACCTGAAGTGAAGGTGGAATGTTTACTGTATCGGGATATTTGAAGCCGATAGGACTCTTCTACGAGTAGTTGTTAAACGTATATATTATAATAGCCAATTTTAGTGGATGGGCGGAAAGAGTGATACGTGCTGCGCTGGGACGGAGAGACGATGGAAGGCAACGACTCCAGTCCACTCGAACCCCGCCAGGACGCCGGTCGGTTCCAGTACCTCTTCGAGAACGTCCAGGACGCAGTCGTGGAGTTCGAACTGCACGGCGAGGAGCCGGTCGTCGCAACGGTCAACGACTCGTTCTGCGAGATGTTCGGTGTGGACCGCGAGGACGTCGTGGGCGAGTCGTTGAACGACCTCATCGTGCCGAGCGAGCGGATGACCGAGAGCAACCGCTTCGACCAGCGCACCGCCGCGGGCAAGCCCAACTACGCCATCGTCGACCGCCGCACCGAGGATGGCCTCAAGACGCTGCTCTACCGTGGCATTCCCTACGACGGCGGCGACCGCGGGTTCGCGCTGTACACCGACCTCACCGACGAGATTCGCCAGGAGCGCGAACTGGCCGTGCTCAACCGCGTGCTCCGGTACAACCTCTCCGAGGAAGTGGACGCGCTGTTGGACCACGCCGAGCGGCTCGCCGAGGGCGTCGACGACCCCGCGCTCGCCGACTCGGCGCAGACGATAATGGAGCGCACGCTTGCGCTCGACCGCATGAGCGAGGAAGCACGGGATCTTGAGCGCGTGTTGGACGCCGACCCGCAACTGTCGCCACGGGTACTCGAGGACGCAGTACAGTCGGCGCTCGACGACGTGCCGTTGGCGGAGTACGCGAACGTGACTATCGACGTGGACGACGTGCCGCGGGTACTCTCGGGCGGCCACCTCGACCGCGCGGTCGCCGCGCTCGTCGACAACGCGATTCGCTACACCGACGCGCAGACGCCCGACGTACGGATACTCGCGGAGGACGCTGGCGACGCGGTCGCGCTGACCGTGAGTGACGACGGCCCCGGTCTCCCGGCGCAGGAGCGGCGCATCCTCACCGGGGAGGTCGAACTCACACCCCTCGACCACGGGAGCGGGCTCGGCCTCTGGCTGGTGCGGTGGATTACGACGGCCTACGACGGCACCGTCACGTACGAAGAAGGGGCGAGCGGCGGGAGTGACGTCACGCTCGAACTCCGCGCCGCGCCGGCGCGAACGTGAAAGCGTAAAGACCCCGCTCCGAGACGGTGGGGGTATGGACCGCGTAGCAATTATCGGTGCGTCGATGACGACGTTCGGCGACCGCGACGCGTGGGTGCGGGAGTTGCTGGCGGAGGCCGGCGACGCCGCCCTGCGGGACGCGGGCGTGGACGGCGACGACCTCGACCACCTCTACGTCTCGAACATGGCCAGCGGCGAGTTCGAGGGACAGACCGGCGTCCCGAACGCGCTCGCCCACGACCTCGGCGCGCTCGGCGCGTACACCCAGCGCGTCGACCAGACGAGCGCCTCGGGGGGCGCGGGCATCTACGCCGCGTGGCAGTCCGTCGCCTCCGGCGCCAGCGACATGACGCTGCTCGTCGGCGGCGAGAAGATGACCCACAAGACCACGGGCGAGGCGACCGACGTCATCGCCAGTCTCACGCACCCCGTAGAGTACAAGCACGGCGTCACGCTCCCGAGTTTCGCCGGCCTCACCGCGCGCAAGTACCTCGACGAGTACGACGCGCCCCGCGAGAGCCTCGGGAGGGTCGCCGTGAAGAACCACCGCAACGGCGTCGACAACCCCCACGCGCAGTTCCGCAAGGAAGTCGATCTGGAGACGGTGCTGGACTCCCCTATCGTCGCGGACCCGCTGCGGCTGTACGACTTCTGCCCGATTACGGACGGCAGCGCCGCGCTGCTGTTCTGTCCGGAGTCCGTCGCCGAGGAGTACGCCGACGACTACGTCGTCGTCTCCGGCATCGGCGGCGCGACCGACACGCACGTCGTCCACGAGCGCGAGGACCCGACGACGATGCAGGGCGTCGTGGAGTCCTCCGAAATCGCCTACGAGATGGCCGACTGCGGCCCCGAGGACATCGACTTCGCGGAGCTCCACGACATGTTCACGATTCTGGAGTTCCTCCAGAGCGAGGACCTCGGCTTCTTCGAGAAGGGCGAGGGCTGGAAGGCCGTCGAGGAGGGCGTCACCGCCCGCGACGGCGACCTGCCAATCAACACGTCTGGGGGACTCAAATCGAAGGGGCACCCGCTCGGCGCGAGCGGCGTTGCACAGGCGTACGAACTCTACGTGCAGTTGCTCGGCGACGCGGGCGACCGACAGGTCGAAGGCGACGTCGGCCTCGCCTGCAACGTCGGCGGCTTCGGCAACTGCGTGACTACTACCATCCTCGAACAGCCATGAGCTTCGACGCACACCGCTGCCCGAACGGCCACGTCACGTACCCCGGACACACGCGCTGCCCGGAGTGCGGACAGGAACAGACCGAGACCGTCGACATCGCTGAGCGCACCGGCACGGTCGTCACGTGGACGACCTCCACGGCGACGCCGCCGGGCGTCCGCGAGCCGAACCACCTCGCACTCGTCGAGTTCGAGGTGCAGGGTGAGAGCGTGCGCGCGCTCGGCCAGCTCACGACCGCCGACGGCGTCGAAATCGGCGACGCCGTCGAACCGGTGTACGCCGAAGAGCTCCGCGACCCCGAGGCGGGCATTCGTGAGCCCGAGAGCCACGAGTGGGACGGCTACCGGTTCGAGCCGGCGTAACCGCTCAGACCCACTCGGGCGTCACGTCGTCGACGGCCGCGCCGAGCTTCTCGACGCCGCCGTCGAGGAACGACCGCACGGAGCCGAGGATGTCGCCGACGAAGTCCGGGACGGGCTCGGGCAGGTCTGTCGGCGGGGCGGCCGCCGCGACGTTCGTGAAGTCGATGCCGACGGTCGCCAGCGTGTCGAGTAGTTCTATCATCACGCTCGGGTCTGGGAGGGCGACGTACAAGAGTGGGCGAGTCGCTCGGCCCGGCTTTCGGCCGATTTCAGCCGAATTAGCGCTGATTACTGCTCGTCGACGCGCGAGTGCCGCTCAGAACCCTTCGCGGAGGAACGTCGGGCGCGGCGGGAATGCGGCCGCGAGGTCGGCGACCGCGGATTCGTCGCCGGTCACGTCGCCCACCGTCGCGAGTTCGACGGCGTGCCGGTAGCCGACGGCCAACTGGGAGAGCGCGCCGACGCCGAGTTTCGCGTCGGGATTCGTGGCGGCCTCGCGTCCGACTGTCGCAGTGCCGTCCGCGACGGAGACGCGGAAGGTGTGGTCGTTCCACTCCGCGAGCGGGTCGTCGACCGCGAGTACGACGTCCACTTCGAGGCCGTTCGGGTAGGTGAGGGCTTCGAGCGCGGCGGGGACGTCGACGAGTCGCACCATTGGACAGAGCTGCATCTCGGCGGTCACGTCGTCGGTGTCCGGGAGGAGGTCGAGCAAGTCCTCGCAGGGGTGCGTCCAGACGCTGACTCGTTCGACCTGCGAGTCGTGGTCGGCGAGGAATCGGAGGAGTGCGAGGCGCGCGTCGTGGTCGACGTACGCCCAGTCGCGGACCTGGAGCGCGGTGTCGCCGTCCCCCTCGAAACTGTACGTGACGTACCCCGCGAGGTCGCCGTCGCGCTCGAAGCCGTACGCGTACGGGTCGTTCTCCCAGCCCGCGAACACGCGCTTGCGCCACCACTCCTCGGTCCGGTCCACGGTGAGTTCGTAGCGAGCGCCGTGCGCAGCGTGGACCGCGTCGACGCGCGCCCAGTCGTCGTCCTCGAGTTCGACGAACGCGCCGTGGTCGTGGTCGGGCGCGAACGACAGCGCGCCGGGGTCGAGTTCGTGTTTCACCGCGCGCGTGCCGGTCGCCCAGCCGTACTGCGCGTAGAACGAGCGCTTGAACGGCCACAGCGCGGAGAATGCGACGCCCTCGCTGTGGGACTGTTTGAGGCTACCCGCGAGGAGTTCGCGGACGAAGCCGCGACGGCGGCGCTCGGGCGGGCTCGCGACCGCGGAGAGCCCGTGGAGGTCGTGAAAATCGCCGCGAATCCGCGTCCGGAAGTCGATGTGCTTGCAGGTCGTCAGTAGGTCGTCGCCGTCGTAGAGGCCGTAGCGCGTGCCGACCGTCGAGGGCGTCGGCACGTCGTCGGGGTCGAAGTCCTCGACCGGGCCTGCTTCGGGACGGAACGCGTACGAGACCAGCGAGTGGAAGGTCTCGCGGTCGTCGTCGGGGACCGCGCGAAACTCGGGCATACCACGAGAAGCGGCGGTCGCCCGCTTGAAGCTACCGGGCCCGCGTGAAGCGGTGTCGTGGCGCTAAAACGCGCGGTGGTACTGGACGGGAACGTCGACGCTCTCCTCGCGGCCGAGTTCCTTCGCGGCGTGCAGCGGGAAGTAGGGGTCGCGGAGGAACTCGCGGCCGACGATGGCGACGTCCGCGCGGTCGTTGCGGATGATGGCGTCGGCCTGCTCGGCGGTCGTGATGCCGCCGACGGTGCCGACTTTGACGTCCGTGTCGCGGCTGTTCCGGATGTGTTCGGCGAAGCGGAGCTGGTAGTTCGGGCCGGTCCACTCGATGTTCTGGTCGGGGTGGATGCCGCCCGAGGAGACGTCGACGAGGTCCGCGCCGACCTCGTAGAGGTCGTCGGCGAGGCGGGCGGACTGCTCGACGTCCCAGGCGTCGCGGTCGTCGAGCCAGTCGGTCGCGGAGATGCGCACGAAGACGGCTTTGTCCTCGCCCGTCTCCTCGCGGACGGCTTCGGTGACCTCGCGGACGATGCGGGTGCGGTTCTCGAAGCTGCCCCCGTACTCGTCGCCGCGGTCGTTGGTCACCGGGGAGAGGAACTCGTGGAGGAGGTAGCCGTGGGCCGCGTGGACTTCCGCGATTTCGAAGCCGGCTTCGCGGGAGCGGCGGGCGGCCTCGCGGAACGACTCGATTACCTCGTCGATGCCGTCCGAATCGAGGGCTTCGGTCGCGGGCGGCTCCTGGTCGTAGGGCCACGGCTCGTCCGAGGGGCCGACGACCGTCCAGCCGCCGTCCTCGGGGTGGACTGGCTCGGAGCCCTCCCACGGTCGGGACTTCGAGCCCTTCCGGCCGGCGTGCGCGAGCTGGATGCCGGGCGTCGCGCCCTGGGACTTCACGAAGTCGACGATGGGGGCGAGGGCGTCGCGGTGCTCGTTGCTCCAGATGCCGAGGTCCTCGGGCGTGATGCGGCCGCGGGGCTCGACGGCGGTGGCTTCGGTCATCACGATGCCGGCGCCGCCGGTGGCGCGCGAGCCGAGGTGGACGCGGTGCCAGTCGGTGGCGAGGCCGTCGCGGGCGTCGACGGAGTACTGGCACATCGGGGACACGACGAACCGGTTTCGGGCGGTCACGTCTCGCAACTCCAGCGGCGAGAACACGTCGTCTGTCATCGAGTCGTCGTAGCGCTGCCGGGGGTTTATCGCCGGTGGCCGAGGGGCTGCTTGCCGGCTTCGGGCTCGGGCACTGATTTTCTCACCCGGAGAACACCCACAATATTTATCGGTCGGATTGGTGTCCGTACACGTGGGATGACAGACAGTTCTACGGCGCGTGGATGGGTCGACGACCCGGCCACCTTCGCGGCGGCCCTCGACGACCTCAAATCCACGGGGTGTCTCCTCCTCGTCCTCGAAGCCGGCGGTAGCGAGGCCGGCGGCGCCGGCTGCCGGCGGCTCCTCGGCGACGTCAGCGGCGAAGAGCGCAAGCGCCTGTTCGTTCGCAGCGAGGCTGACACGCACACGACCAGTTCGTCGCCGACCGGTGACGCCGACGAACGCACCGTTCTCTACCGGTCCGCGGCCCGCGACGCGGCCGCCGCCCCGCCATCGCCGTCGTTGCCGGCGACAACGGTCGCCTCGGAGGTGGACGCGCTCGGGGACGCCGTCGCGGACGAAGTCGAGTCGCTCGCGCCGCTGGGCGGCTACGCGCCCGGACAGCTACGCGTCTGCGTGGACGCGCTCGGCACGCTCCTCGAAGACGACAACCTCCTCAGCGTGCTCGAATTCACGAAAACACTCGGCGCAGCCGTCCGCGAGCGCGACGGCATCGGACACGTCCACGTCGGCCAACACGTCCCCGGCATCGCGGTCGAAGGGCTGTTGGGGCAGTTCGACGCAGTCGTGGAAGTCGGCGGCGACGACGACCCGCGGCAGCGCTGGCACCTCCCCGACCAGTCGCTGTCCACGCGCTGGCTGGGGCTCTAATCCTCGCCGTCGCCTTCTTCCAGTTCCGATAGCTCTTCTTCCTCACCCTCTTTGAGCGACATCCCCTCGGCTTCCGGCGCGTAGTACCCCTCTTCGTCCTCTTCGGCTGCTCTCTCACCGGCGACCTCGACTTCGGCCTCAACTTCAATGGAGACGCCCGGCGCGTCCAGTTCCGCCTCGAACTCGTCTTCCTCGCTCGGCTCGACTTCGAGTTCGGTACTGTCGACTTCAATCTCGACTTCGGTGTCGACGTACGTCTTGGACATACTCGAGCGAACAGCGGCCGACCTGGTAAGCCGTGTGGCCGCGAGCCGGGTCGGTGTCCGCGGTGGCGAACGTCGTCGACGTCCAAACCGTCTTACCCGGAGAGACGGCCAATCAGCAGGCCGCCGCCCCGACCATCGACATCCCTATGCCGTTCGGTTGACTATCCGTTCACCGATGGCGGACGCCCACCCGTTCTCCGGCGAGCCAGAGACCACGCGGGAAGCGATAATGCAGGCGACGTTCCGCGCGCTCCGCGAGCACGGCTACGCGGGGCTGACAATTCAGCGCATCGGCGACCACTTCGAGAAGAGCAAGTCGCTGCTCTACCACCACTACGACAGCAAGGACGAACTCCTTTTGGACTTCCTGGAGTTCATGCTCGCGGAGTTCGAGCAGGCCGCGCCCGACGACGACCTGCCGCCCCGCGAACACCTCGACGTGATTCTCGACCACGTGCTCGCCGCGAAACTCCCCGACGACCAGCGGGAGTTCACGAAGGCGATGGTGGAGCTCCGCGCGCAGGCCGCCCACGACGAGCGCTACCGCGACCACTTCACGCGCAGCGACGAGACCTTCCACGACGAGCTCGCCGGCATCGTCCGCGAGGGCGTCGAGTCGGGGGCGTTCCGCGACGTCGACCCCGACAGCGTGGCCTCGTTCTTGTTGACGCTCGTGAACGGCGCGATGAATCAGCGAGTGACTGCCGAGGAGCCGCGCACGGACGCCGTCCGCGAGGAACTCGACGCCTACCTCGAGTCGCGGCTGCTGGCCGACGAGTAGCGGCGCTCAGAACGTGATAATCTCGTAGTCGTCGTCGACGAGCGAGCGGATGCTCGGGTGACCGTCGTGTTCGTCGACGGTGACGACGCCGGCGTCCTCGATGGCGTCGTCGACGCCGAACGCGCCCGAACAGTGGTGGCAGGCCGAGCTGTCGTCCTTGACGGCGGCGTAGAGGTCGTGGTAGTCGTGGTCCTCGTCTTCGAGCTCGGGAATCCACTGCGTGCCCGCGCCGTCGAAGATGAGCTCCAGGTCGTCCTCGGGGTTCTCGGCGAACTCGCGGGCGGCTTCGAGGCCGTTGACGAGCCGACCGAGGTCGCTGTGGGATTCGGTGCCTGCCAGAATCACGATTGCTGCGTTCGTCATTACACTCCGAGCCACGAGTGCCGGCCAGAAAAGGGCGCGCGAACGTTCCAGTAACGAGGTTACGGGCCAGTAATCCCGCTAGTGGTGTTCGTGGCCGCCGCGGCTGAACTGCCCGGAGAACGCGCGCTGGACGACCTCCGGGAGCGCGGGGTGGACGTGAATCGACTCGCGGACGTCTCGCACGGTGCCGGAGCCGGCTTTCATCGCGACGACGACCTCCTGAATCAGCGTCGAGGCGTCCGGGCCGATAATGTGGCAGCCCAGAATCTCGCCGTCGAGGTCGATGAGCACCTTCACGAAGCCGTTGGCGTGCATCGCGTCGCCACGCGCGGTGTCCGCGAAGTCGTACGTGTTCGTCGCGTACTCGCGGCCCGCGTCCCGGAGTTCGGCTTCGGTCGCGCCGACGCCCGCGACCTCCGGCGAGCCGAACACCGCGAACGGCATCGCCGAGTAGTCGACTGGCTCGGGCTCGCTCCCGAAGATGTTGCGCGCGACCGCCCGCGCCTCGTGGTTGGCGCTGTGTTTGAGGAGGTACTCGCCGACGATATCCCCGAGCGCCCACACGTCCTCAACGTCGGTCTCGAGGTAGTCGTCGGTGGCCACGAACCCGCGGTCGTCAGTCCGGACGCCGGTCGCGTCGAGGTTCAGGGTGTCCGTGTTCGGCGTGCGACCGGCCGCGACGAGCAGCGCGTCACCGGTGACGGACACCGACTCGCCGCTCTCGACGACGCCAGCACCCTCGCCGTACTCGTACTCGCGGGCTTCGAGCGTGACTTCGCCGTCGGCCTGGGAGACGCTCGTCGCCTCGTAGCCCGCGTAGACGTCGGCGCGCTCGGCGAACGGCTCGGTGAACGCCGCCGCGACCTCGCCGTCG
>CAXREU010000202.1:0-25420 GCA_964229715.1 Halobacterium sp. | reverse complement strand
CTAGAAGAAACGCTCCGTTCTCGTGAGGTCGATGTCGCCGGCGACAACTTATTCGAAGTGTTCAGCGAGGTGCTCGACGCTCCAGCCGCCGGGCTGAACGCCGACGCGGTCCAGCGTCGGCTCGGAGAAGACTCCGACGCGGTCGCCGCCGGCGTACAGCGCACAGCCGGTGACGTCGGTCGCGTGGTCGCTCGCGAGGAATGCGGCGAACGCAGCGACGCGCTCTGGCGGCATCTCCTCGCGCGTGTACGGGCGGTGGTCTTCGGGGACGGTCTCGGTCATGCGCGTGTAGGCGTTCGGGACGAGCGCGTTCACGCGGACGCCGTGGCGGTGCATCTCCGAAGAGACGGAGCGCATCATCCCCAGGATGCCGGCTTTCGCGGCGGCGTAGTTCACTTGGCCGACGTTACCGCGCGCGGAGTGCGCGCTCGCAGTGAGGTACGACCGCTGGCTGTCGAAGCCGTTCTCGCCAGCGGCGTCCCGCCAGTGCTTGCAGGCCGCTTGGAGGAGCGTGAACTGGCCGGTGAGGTTCGTCTCGACGACGGCCTGCCAGTCGTCGGCGTCGAGCTTGTAACTGAGGTCGTCGCGAAGGATGCCCGCGAAGTTGAGTACGGCGTCCACGCGCCCGTGCTCGGCGACGGTGTCGGCGACGAGGTGGTCGGCGTACGCGAACTCGGTGAGGTCGCCGGCGTGTGCAGACGCATCACCGCCGTCGTCGCGGATGGACTCGGCGACGCGCTCGGCGACGTTTGGGTCACTGCCCTCGCCGTGGACGGAGGTGCCGAGGTCGTTGACGACGACGGTAGCGCCGCGGTCGGCGAGGGCTCTCGCGGCTGCTTCGCCGAGGCCGTTGCCGCCGCCACCGACGATGCAGATTTTCTCGTCAAGGCTCGTCATCGCTGTGCCTCCGTCCGCGCAGGAACGCGCTCGGCGGTCGATTCGTGGTCGGTCGGTGTTCGGACGTGAACGCGTCGGAAGTGCATATCGGGGTGTTCGACGACCCGGCATGCAAAGCTTTGGGAGCGGGCGTATCGCATCAGTAGTTAACTAAAACAGGCATATCAGGAAACAGAGTAACCGACACTTTAAATATCGAGGTTAACTTGTACTCGAACGATGGGAGAAAGTGACATACAGCGCGTGACCGTGCTCGGCGCGGGGAGCATGGGCCACGGCATCGCGGAAATCGCAGCCATCGCCGGCTACGACGTCGTGCTCCGCGACATCGAACGCGAGTACGTCGACGACGGCCTCGAACAAATCGAGTGGAGCCTCGGCAAGCTCGAAGAGAAGGGGCGTAGCGACGAGTCGGCCGACGACGTGCGCGCCCGTATCGAGGGCGCAGTGGACCTCGAGACCGCCACCGAGTCGGCCGACCTCGTCGTCGAGGCGATTCCCGAAGACCTCGACCTCAAGAAAGACACCTTCTCGGAAGTCGACGACTACGCGCCCGAGCACGCGATTCTCGCGTCGAACACGTCCGGGCTCAGCATCACCGCAATCGGCGCGGCGACCGACCGACCCGAGCAGGTCGTGGGCGCGCACTTCTTCAACCCGCCCGTGAAGATGGACCTCGTTGAAGTTGTCCACGGCGAGGAGACCAGCGAGGAGACTTTGGAAGCCATCCACGCGTTCGTCGACGACCTCGACAAGCGCGCCATCGACGTCAAGCGCGACGTCCACGGCTTCATCGTGAACAACGTCATGCTGCCGTTCATCGAGGAGGCCGCGTGGATGCTCGGCGACGACGGGACGACGGTCCAGCAGGCTGACGCCGCGATGGTTTATCAGCGGGGCTACCCGATGGGGCCGTTCGAGCTAGCGGACTACACGGGCATCGACATCGCGTACCACTTCCGCGAGGATACGGACCTCGACTCCCCGCCCGCCATCGCCGAAAAGGTCGAGAACGAGAATCTCGGGAAGAAGACTGGGCAGGGCTTCTACGACTGGGAGGGCGAGGGCCCGAACTACGAGCCCGGTGACGGCGAGGGCTTCGACACGCTACAAGTGGAGGCGCGAATGGTCAACGAGGCCGCGAAGCTCGTCGGCGGCGACGTTGCTACGCCCGACGACGTGGACCTGGGGAGCCGCCTCGGCGCGCGCTTCCCCGAGGGCGTCTGCCGGCTCGGCGACCAAATCGGCCTCGACGAGGTGCTCGACAAACTCCAGACGCTCCACGAGGTGACGGGCTCGGAGCGCTTCGCGCCCGCGGACTACCTCGTCGAACTCGTGAACGCCGGGCACACGGGCGTCGACGCCGGACACGGGTTCCACGACTACACCGGCGACGGCCCCTACCAGTACATCAACAAGGACCTCACCGACCGCGGCGTTCTCGAAATCGAGTTCGACCGCCCGGAACGCCTGAACGCGTTCTCCGAGACGATGTTCGGCGAGGTCAAAGAAGCACTCGACAACGCCGACACCGAGGCGGTGTCCTGTGTGGTGTTCTCCGGCGCGGGGCAGGCGTTCAGCTCCGGTGCCGACATCACGGGCTTCATGACTTCCGAACCCACGGAACTGATGGACGTCGACGCGACGATTCAGGCCATCGACCAGTTCGAGCGCCCGACGCTCGCGCGCATCGACGGCTTCTGTCTCGGTGCAGGCTTCGAAATCGCACTCGCGTGCGACCTCCGCATCGCCACCGAGGACTCCTCACTGGGCGCGCCCGAAATCAACCTCGGGCTCATCCCCGGCGGCGGCGGCACGCAGCGGCTCACGCGCATCGTCGGTGAGGGCCGCGCGAAAGAGCTGGTCTTCCGCGGCGAGCAGATTTCCGCCGAACGCGCCGCCGACTGGGGGCTGCTCAACCGCGCCGTCTCCGAGGACAAGTTCGACGACGTCGTCGGCGATTTCGTCGACGACCTCGCGGACGGGCCGAAGACGGCGCTGAAGGTCGCCAAGCGCGTCATCGACGACGGACAGGACGCCAGCCTACAGGCCGGCCTCGACTCCGAAAGCCAGGCGTTTGGGCTGCTGACGACGACCGAGGACATGGTCGAAGGCGTCACGGCGTTCCGTGACGACCGCGAACCGGAGTTCGAGTGATGCCCCGGAACGCTGCAATCGTCGGCGGCGGGCACGCGGACTGGGGCAAGCGCGAGGCGACGTGGAAAGACCTCGCTCAGGAGGCCGGAAAGGCCACCTTCGACGACGTGGACGGCCTCGGGCCCGACGACGTTGAGGGCCTGTTCGTGGGCGCGGTCCAGCCCGAGCGGTTCGCGTTCCAGAGCCACGTCGCCCCGCTGGCGGCCGAGCTGCTGGGCGTGAACGCCTCGAAGATGATTGCTCGGACGGAGTTGGCGTGCGCGAGCGGGCAGGCCGCGCTGCGGTACGCGTGGCTCGCTATCGCCGCTGGCCAGCTCGATGTCGCGCTCGTGCTGGGCGTCGAGAAGATGAACCTCGGCGACGAGTATATGGAGGAGACGCAGTCGGGCATGACGAACGTGCTCGACCGCGAGTTCGACGGCGTCAACGGATTGAACGCGCCGTCCTTTTTCTCGATGTACGCCCAGCGGCACATGCACGAGTACGACACCACGCGCGAGCAGCTCGCGAAGGTGAGCGTGAAGAACAAGCGCCACGCCGCGAACAACCCGTACGCGCAGTTCCAGCAAGAGGTCGACGTCGACGATGTGCTGGACTCGTTCCCGGTGGCGCCACCGCTGTGCCTGCTGGACTGCAGCGGCATTACGGACGGCGCCGCCGGCCTCCTGCTCGTCAGCGAGGAAAAGGCGCGCGAACTCACGGACACCGCGGCCTACGTCACGGGCAGCGGGCAGTCCTGCATGGCGAGCAACTCCATCAACAACCTCCCCTCGATGTCCGCGTGGCCGCAGGCGACGCAGGCCGCGGAGCAGGCCTACGAGCAGGCGGGCATCGACGACCCCGACGCGGAGTTGGACGTCGCCGAAGTCCACGACTGCTTCTCCATCAGCGAGATCATCGAGTACGAGGACCTCGGCTGGGTGGAGAAGGGCGAGGGCGGCCAGTTCATCGAGGACGGCCGCAGCGAACTGGACGGCGACATCGCCGTGAATCCCAGAGGCGGCCTCCTTGGCTGTGGGCATCCATTGGGTGCGACCGGCGTCTCGCAGGCACTGGAGGTGTACAAGCAGTTCACCGGCGAGGTGGAGTCCGCCCGCCAGGTGCCGGACAGCCCCGAGACCGGACTCATCCACAACCTCAGCGGGAGCGGCTCCGTCCACAGCGTGATGACGCTCGCGAGGGACCCACAATGACAGACACCGACGACGAGGTGCCCCGGCGCACCGTCACGATTCCGGAACGCATCGAGCTGCCGCGCCTGCTGGACTTCTACGACCTGCAGGACGCCGAACACACGCGTATCCACGAGTTCTACGACCGACTCCGGCAGGGGTCGCTGTCCACGACGCAGTGCAGCGACTGTGGGGAACTGCACTTCCCGCCTCGTGTGGTCTGCCCGGAGTGCACGAGCGACGACCTCGAATACGTCTCCCTGCCTCACGAGGGAACGCTGCACGCGTTCTCGACGGTCCGCGGGAGTCCTATCGGGATGGACACGCCGTTCGTCACGGGCGTCGTGGACCTCGACGGCGTGGACGTGCAGTTGTCGGCGCGCATCGACGACGCGGAGTACGACGACCTCGCCATCGGCGACCCAGTGTCGCTGGTGGTCACGGAAATCGACGGACCAACGGACCAGCAACGGGTATTTTACCGCTTCGAACCACGGGGTGACACACAATGACGATGGACTACGATCTGACGATAACGACGTTCCTGGAGCGCGCCCGCGACCTCTTCGACCACAAGGAGATCGTGACCGCGCTCCCGGACGGCAGCACGCACCGCTACACGTACGGCGACGCCTACGAGCGCATCAGCCAGCTCGCGCACGCCCTAGACGACTACGGAATGGCGCCAGGGGAGCGCTCTGGCGTGATGGCGCTCAACCACTTCCGGCACTACGAGTTGTACTTCGGGCCGTCCTGCAGCGAGCGCTCCATCCACATGGTGAACCATCGGCTGCCCGAGCACCACCTCGTGAAAATCATCAACGAGGCCGAGGACCGACTGCTCTTCCTCGACCCGCAGTTCGTCGACACCATCGAACCCATCGCGGACGAACTCGATACCGTCGAGAAATACGTCATACTGGGCGACGAGGACGCCATCCCGGAGACGAGCCTCGAACCCGTGACGGACTACGAGTCGTTCATCGCGGGCTACGAGACGGACTACGACTGGCCGGACATCGACGAGGAGACCGAGAGTGCGCTCTGTTACACGTCCGGGACGACGGGCCTCCCGAAGGGCGTCCAGTACACCCACCGCGGGCAGTTCCTGCACACGATGATGCACAGCCACGTGGACGTCTTCGGCGTCAGCGAGTCCGACGTGGTGATGCCCGTCGTGCCGATGTTCCACGTCAACGGCTGGGGGTTCCCGTACACGACGACGTTCACGGGCGCGAAAATCGTACTCCCGAACCAGCACACCGACCCCGACGACCTCCTCCCGATGATAGACGACGAGGACGTCACGATTGCGGCCGCTGTCCCGACGGTGTGGATGGAAGTCGACCGCATCATCGAGGAGTCCGACGACCTCGGGCCGGAAGTCTTGGAGACGCTCCAAGACGTGCTCATCGGCGGGAGCTCCCCACCGGAGTCGCTCATTCGGAAGTTCGACGAGGTGTACGAGGCGCCTATTGGACAGGGCTACGGGATGACCGAAGCCTCCCCGCACCTCGCGAACACGCTGATGACGACCGAAGTGAAGCAGCTCCCGGAGGACGAACAGGACCGCCTCCGCATGAAGGCAGGAGTGCCTGCGCCGGGCGTGAAGATTCGGCTGCGTGACGAGGACGGGAATCCGGTTCCTCACGACGGCGAGACGCCGGGTGAGGTGCAGGCGCGCGCGCCGTGGCTCGCGGACGAGTACTACAAGCGCCCGGAAGCGACGGAGGCGTCGTGGACCGACGACGGCTACTTCCGGAGCGGCGACGTCGCGACCATCGACGAGTACGGCTACATCGACGTGGTCGACCGCCTCGACGACGTCATCAAGAGCGGCGGCGAGTGGATTTCCAGCATCGAGTTGGAGAACGCGCTCATCGGCCACGACGGCGTAGAAGAAGCGTCCGTCATCGGCGTCTCCCACGAGAAGTGGCAGGAACGTCCGGTCGCGTACGTCGTGACGAACGGGGACGTGACCACGGATGACCTCCGCGAGCACCTGCTCGACCAGTTCCCGAAGTGGTGGCTGCCGGACCGCTTCGAGTTCGTCGGGGAAGTGCCGAAGACGTCCACCGGGAAGTTCGACAAGCTCGCGCTCACCGAAGAGTTCGAGGAGCAGTACGGCTCGCTGCCAGTCGACGAATAGCTCCCGCTACAGCGTCTCTCCGTTCTCGGCATCGAGGTTGTCGAAGAGGTCGGGACTGGCGCCGAACTCCAGGACGTTCGTCATCACTGACGAGCGGACGTTCAACACGGTTTTGCCGTGGTTCTTGTAGAACTCGTGGAGCCAGCGTTCGCCCACTTCGCGGGTGGGGAACAGCATGATGGACTTCCACTGGTACTCTCCGTCCGAGAGGAAGTACATCAGCGTGTGCTCGGAGTCGCGGATGTGCTCCATCGTTTCGCGCCACTCGTCGGCGAAGTACTCGGGGTTGAACTTGAACTCGAACAGCTCGAAGACGAAGTACTCCTCGTTGGGGACGATGGCTTCGCGGAACACGCCGGCCTCGCGCATGTTGCGGATGGATTCGTTGACGGTGACGTAGGAGACGTCGATGTCGTACTCGTCTTCGAGAATGTCCGCGAGGTCTCGCGAGGAGACGCCGGGGTCTTTGGCGAGCTCTCGAAGGATGACCACGTCGCGGTCCTTGAAGTCGTACGCCGGTGTGTCGTTGGCCATACCCGGTTGTCACACCAAACGATGTTAAGATTCGTGTTTGCCGTGCGCCGCGCGAGCGCGAAAATTAGGTTCGGGGGTCAGGCGTCGTGGCCCTGCCCTTTCTGTCCGGTCAGTTCCTCGGGGATGAGTCGGTAGCGGGGTTGGTCAGTAATGGGTTCGCCGTGCGGGAAGAGGCTCGCGAACTGCGCGTTCTCGAACATTGTCTCGGTGACGTCGTCGGTGTCGTCGGCGGAGACTTCCTCGATGGGGCCGCGTGCGACGACGCTGCGCCAGTGGTGTTCGTCCTCGAAGTTGTACGTCGAAAACGTTGCCCGCTCCGTGGTGGCGGCGTAGTCAAGTTTCTCGCTGCCCTCGCCGAACTGGAGAAGGATGAAGTAGAGGTGTTCGCCGTCCCACCCGAACGAAATTGGGAAGCCGTAGGCGATGTCCTCGCTGGCCAGCGAGAGCACGCCGATGCCGCGCTCCCGGAGGAACTCGTCGCGTTCGGTCTCGTCCATGGCAACGCCACGTAGGGGTCGGTCGCTGGTCTCTGGTGCCTCCATACGAACACGTTAGCAAACAGGCACAAAGAAGCCCAGTGCGAACATGTTCGGAAAGTGGGGGTATATCGTGTATTGTTCGCTATTGATGCGTGTCATCGAGCAGGGAAACATCTATACCCCCGTTCCGCGTGGGTTGTAATACGATGAGCGGTTCAGATGTTCAAGTAGACGCGCCCGTTGTCGTCGCCGGAGCGGGGCCGACCGGCATGACGACTGCGCTCGCGTTGAACGCCAGAGGCGTCGACGTCACCATTCTCGAAGCCGACCCCAA
This sequence comes from Halobacterium sp., assembly GCA_964229715.1. Taxonomy (GTDB): domain Archaea; phylum Halobacteriota; class Halobacteria; order Halobacteriales; family Halobacteriaceae; genus Halobacterium. The sequence goes on along the minus strand of CAXREU010000202.1, from coordinate 17,698 downwards.
GGACCGAGAACGGCCCGGCAGCCGGGCCATCTACGTCCACAAGGACACGCTCCGTACGCTGGAGAATGCGTCGCCCGGACTCGGTCACCGGCTGGTCGACAACGGCATGATTTGGTCCACGCGACGGACGCTGTTCCGCGGGGACGAAGTGTTCGAACGCACCTACCCCGACCCCGGCGGCGACGGCGACCTCCCGCATTTCACCAGTATCCCCCAAGTCTGGACGGAAGAGTACATGCTCGACGCCGTCGAAGACGCGGGCATCGACGTCCACTGGGACGACGGCGTCGAGACGGTCGAAGCCGACGAGGACGGCGTCCGCGTCGAGACCGAGAGCGGCGAGGAGTACGACGCCGAGTACGTCGTTGGCGCGGACGGCGCTGGCTCGACGGTCCGCAAAGAAATCGGCGGCGAGTTCGACGGCACCGAATCCGCGAACTCCTTCATCATCGCGGACGTCAACGAGTTCGACGACGAGGACGATCAGCTGTTCCAGGAACGCGTGTTCCACTACGACCACCCGCGCGTGGACGGGCGCAACGTCTTGCTCGTGCCGTTCCAGGGCGGCTGGCGCGTCGACATCCAGTGCAAGGAGAGTGACGACCCACAGCAGCTGACCGAAGACGAGGCGATTAGCGAGCTCGTCGCGAAGACGCTCGGTGAGCGCTACCGCGACCGCGTCGAATGGGTCTCCCAGTACAAGTTCAAGCAGGTCATCGCCGACCGGATGGTCGACGACGAGAACCGCGTGCTACTCGCCGGCGAGGCGGGCCACCTGTTCGCGCCGTTCGGCGCGCGCGGGATGAACTCCGGCGTCGCCGACGCGGAGGCCGCCGCCAGCGCCATCACGGTCGCGCTGAACGCGGACGTCGAGGAGGCTCGAGCCGCCGAAATCACGCAGTACGGCATTACGCGCCTGAAGGCCGCCGAGTACAACAAGAACGCCGCGGGGCAGGCTCTCGAATACCTGCAGGGCGACAGCTACGTCACGCGAGCGAAGAAATGGCTCGCGGCGAAGGCCGCGCCGTACTACGAGCCCGCCGGCGAATGGCTCGACGACGCGCCGTACGGCCCGCACGGTGGGCCGCCGGTGACCATCGGCCAGTACTGAGCGGTCCACACGGACCGAACCGAGGCACAGCTGGTTTTCGACTCTCCGCTTCTTTCTGTTCTCGATGCGAAACAGCGTCGCACTCCCAGTCGTAGCGGCTCCACACGCGCCCGAAATGCTGTGGAACGCGTACGGCTGGATGCGCCACCGACACTCATACCAACGTATTCGGTGTGACGGAACAAGTGCGAATTCAGCACTGAACACGTTGGCCTTCGAGACGATTCGCGAACAGGACCGGAGAGAGCGCCAAATTCAGCCGTTCACAGCACCATTCGGAACCAATACGCGAAGTTAGCACGATGAAGGTTCGATAACCATTTATCAGGAGATATTGGCCGTTCGCTATCACAAAACGAAATTTGAATATGGGCGATAAAGCGCTTCTAAACTCGATAAAGCGCATATTAGACAGTGAAACGTTTCGTGATTAGCGCCGTCTACGGGCGACATCAGTAATCCACAGTCTCGGTAACACTCCACACGACGGCTCCTTCCACTCCAATCAGCCGGCACCCGCGAAGACAGTAAAATATTCAAATAATTCTATACTGAATGGAAATTGGCACTCGATTTTGGGTTGTTCGGTAGCAGCGAACAAAGTAGTCTGTAATTCGCAGCGTGAATTTAGTCGCACATCTACCACCTAATTCCCACAAATAGCTAAGAGTGTAATTCGGGTCGTAGCGGCCGCCAAGCCGAATAACAGAGTTACTGCTGTTATTCGTTATGGTAATCGTCACAGTCGCAACCGCCCGCCGTGAGCAACTCGGAGACGCCGTACTGGGAGTTGCACTCCGTGCAGAGGACGCGCACGTCGGCCATCACGCGGAACTCCCCGAGCGTCAGGTGGGACGTATTCCGGAGTTGGTTGAGTTTCGTTTCGGTGACCGAGACCAGCCGCCCGCGGAGCTTCTGGACGGCGTCGGCGACAGTCGCAGTGCGGTCGCCGGTGTCACGCTCGTACTCCGCCCCGCGGTAGTCCTGTAGGTAGCTCCGTACGGCCTGATACGTGACCACGTCCCCGGCCAGGTCGTCGATGTCGACGCCTTCGCGTTCGAGCCGACGACGAAGTTGTGTCTGCTCGGCGGCAGCGGCGTCGCCACCGGTCAGCGAGTGAACGACGTTCTCGACCTCAGCCACCGACGGGTTGATACCGGCCTCGTAGAGACGTTCCCGAATGAGTTCGTGGTTGAAGTGTGTCGCGAGGTCGCGCAAGCTCCAGTGGTCGTCGCCGGTCGCCGTCCAGCGCGCCTCCAGTTCCGCACCCACGCCGTCGAGGTCGTACTCATCGACGAGCCGCGCGACTTTGCTCCGGCGGCCGTCAGTGTCGTGCTCTGCATCGCCCATACATGCTGTACGCAAGTGCGGACGGTTATACTTACTCCCGTAGGCCGAGCTCCCGGCGTTTCGAAAGGTTTCGTCCCGCTCGTGCTCCCGGTTCCGACACCGAGCTCCGACAGTCAACCTTCTCGGGTATGGAACTGAACCCCCGACTACTATTCTGAATCATAGGGATACATAGTCATTATCTACTACTGATATCATAGAAATGCCATCAAATAATTAGACTAACAACGAAAATAGATCCCATAATCCGATTGATTGTAGCTATTAATAGGGATAGAGGGATAAAATTCCCCTTCTTAGCAAATTTCCTTGTCCAAGCATACACTTCAAATAGATAAGTCGGTTGAGGATAGCGTCATATGCGTTTTTCGGTCTAGATATGGCGTATTCTCTCGTTTTTCTCGTCGTATGTACAGACAGAGTTCAGCGTGCAGGGAGATACCTACCAACTCTCATACTATCATGTATATCTGGTATATTTGGCGTTAGCCCTCCTCGAAACGACTGCGTCAAGCCGACGGACCGACTTCCTCGAGGAGAATCAGTACTGTCGCCGAACTGTAGCGAGCATCATCTATAAGCAGCCCCCGCCTGAACCCGTGTGACGAGCTACTAATGATGCATCACGACGTCGCCATCGTCGGTGGCGGCTGCGTCGGGCTGTCGGTCGCGAAACACCTCACGGACCAGACTGACCTCGACGTCGCTGTCCTAGAAAAAGAACACCACCTCGCAGCCCACCAGAGTGGGCGGAACTCCGGCGTCCTCCACCCGGGGTTCAACTACCCACCGGACTCGAAGAAAGCACGGTTTGCGACGGAGGGAACCGCCCGAATGAAGGAGTACTGCGCCGAACACGACATCCCCTGTGAGGAGCTGGGCGTGCTCGTGGTGGCACAAGACGACAGCGAGGAAGCGCGCCTCGACGAACTCGCCGAGCAGGCCGAAGCCAACGGCGTCGAGTACGAACTCCTCGACTCGCAGGCAGCGATTCAAGAGCACGAGCCCCGCGCGGTCGGGCAAGCGGCGCTCTACGCGCCCGAGGCCGCGTCAGTCGACTCCCAGCAGTACGTCTACGAACTCGCGAAAGAAGTCCAGGAAGACGGCGTGTCGCTGTACACCGGCTACGAGGTCACGGAAATCGACCACGCCGCGGACGGCTACTACCTCGAAACGAGCAACGGCCGCTTCGAGGTGTCGTACCTCGTCAACGCCGCCGGCCTGCACGCAGACACGCTCGCACACCAGGTCGGCGTCGGCGAACAGTATCAGGTTATTCCCTTCCGTGGGGAGTACTACGAAGTCCGACCGGAGCGCGCGGAGCTCTGCCAGACGATGATTTACCCGACGCCTGACCCCGAACTCCCGTTCCTGGGCGTCCACTACACGCGGCGGTCCGACGGGAAAGTCATTGTTGGGCCGAACGCGGTGCTGGCGTTCGGCCGCGAAGCCTACGACAACACCGACGTGAACCCCCGCGACCTCTACGAGACGCTCACCTACGAAGGGTTCCGGAAGCTGCTGTCCTCGAAGATGATGGTGAAAGTCGCGTGGAACGAACTGAACAAGTCCTACCGCAAGGAGAAGTTCACGGAGGCTTCCCAGCGACTCGTCCCCGAGGTCCGAGAGGACGACCTCCACAAGAGCTACGCCGGCATCCGCGCGCAGCTCGTCAGCGACGACGGCGAACTCGTCAAAGACCCGCTGTTCGTCGAACGCGACGACGCAGTCCACATCCTCAACGCGGTCTCTCCGGGGTTCACCTCCTCACTCCCGTTCGGCGAACACATCGCCGAGACGCTCGCCGAGAAGGTCTAAGTCCTCGCCCACCCAGAGGACAGTATGGAGTCACCCGAGAACCTCACCGTCGGCTCGTGGGACGACCCGTTCCTCGTCGAGGAAGCCTACGACGGCATCGAGCGCCGCGTGCTCTGCTTCGACGACGAGGCGATGCAAGTCCACTACACCGTCGACGAGGGCGCGGTCTTCCCCGAACACAGCCACGAGGAGACCAAGCAGACTGTCTACGTCGTCAGCGGCGCTGTCGAACTATTTGGGGAACACGAGATGGTACTGGAGCAGGGGGACTCGTTCATCGTCGGCCCGGGTGTCCGCCATGGTGTGCGTGGCGTCGCCGAACAGTCGCAGCTGCTTGACACGTTCACGCCACGAATCGAGGCATACGCGCGAAAGTAGCCCGCCGTCGGGCGTCCGCGACCCGACGGTTTATTATCGCAGCGATAGAACCTCCGGCACGACGAGCGACGAGCAGTACGCGGGGCGGACCGTAACCCCGGCGCCGCGTGTCGCCACTCACAGACTATGCAAGGCCTCACGAACCGCGGCCGGTGGGCGGCCGCCACAGACGGCTGTATCGCGTCGAACGACCGACCTCGACGGTCGGACGAACGGGGAAGCCGATGACGTCCAGCCCAGACGAGCAGCCGGTCGAAGAGCGGCTCCACGGCGACGTACCGATAGTCGACGCTGAAGCCGCAGCGGCAACCATCGACGCGGACGCGACGGTGCTCACGAGCGGGTTCGGGAGCGTCGGCTACCCGAAAGCGATTCCGCTTGCGCTAGCAGACTCCGAGCGCGACCTCTCGCTGACGGTCGTCCACAGCGGGAACGTCGGCGACGAAATCGACGTCGCCCTCGTGGAGGCCGGCGCCATCGAACGGCGATTCTCCTACCAGTCCTCGCGGGTCGCCCGCGAAGCGACGAACCGCCGGGACATCGCGTTCAGCGACCGGAACGCGTCCTCCATCGGCGACGAAGTGCAGCACGGCGGCCTCGTCGACCCGGACGTCGCGGTCGTCGAAGCCGTCGCGGTGGGCGAGGGCTGGTTCATTCCGTCGACGTCACTCGGCCAAGTGCCCGCGTTCGTGGAGGCCGCCGACCGACTGTACGTGGAGCTAAACCGCCGGCAGCCGCTCGAACTGCAGGCGCTACACGACATCTATCGGCCGGACGCCCCGCCGAACCGGGAACCGATTCCGCTTACCGACCCCGGCGAGCGCATCGGCACCACGCACGTCAGCTTCGACCCGGAGAAGCTCGCGGGGGTCGTCGAGACGGACGCTGCGGACTCGACGTACACGTTCCGCGACCCGACGGACGACGACCTCGCAATCGCCGAGAATCTCGGTGAGTTCCTCGACGCGGAAATGGAGCGCTCGCCAGTGTTCGAGGACGCAGTTCATCTCCAGTTCGGTGTCGGGTCGCTCGGGAACGCGCTGATGGGCGAACTGAAGGATCTGGACTTCGGCGACCGCGACGTCGTCTACTTCGGCGAACTCATCCAGGACGGCTTGCTGGACATGCTCGACGACGGTCAACTGGAGTGCGCCAGCGCCACGTCAATGGCGCTTACTGACGAGGGCCAACAGCGGCTCTTCGATGACGTCGAGCGGTACGCCGAAGATGTCGTGCTCCGGCCGGCGGACGTCTCCAACCACCCGGGCGTCATCGACCAGTTCGGCGTTGTCGGCGTCAACAGCGCCATCGAGGTCGACATCTACGGCAACGTCAACTCCACGCACGTCGGCGGCAAGCGGATGATAAACGGCGTCGGTGGCTCCGCGGACTTCAACCGGAACTCGCTGGTCACGGTCTGTGCGCTTCCATCGACGCTGAACGGCGGCGATGTCTCCCGCGTCGTTCCGATGGCGTTCCACGTCGACCACACCGAACACGACGTCGACGTGTTCGTCACCGAACAAGGCGTCGCAGACGTCCGTGGGCGCTCGCCGGTCGAGCGCGCGGAACTAATCATCGAGCATTGCGCGCACCCGGAGTTCGCACCGGAACTGCGCTCGTACCTCGAGGACGTGCGCGACCAGGACAACCACATCCCGCACGACGTCCAGCGCGCCGCCGAGTGGCACAAATAGCGCTCGACGCACACCTAGTCTTTCGGTCGAAAAAGTATCGAGAAGTGCCGCAGACGAGCAGAAGAGTCAGCCAGGACGGCGCCTACAGGCTGATGCCGCCGCCGTAGAAGTAGAGGTACACCCACCAGACGTAGCCGACGGCCAGTGCGATGGCCGTCAGTATCTCCAAGGCCGTGACGTAGGTGTTGCCGTGCGTCTCTCGGAACGACTGAATTTTCTCTATCTGGCGCCAGACCGGCATTAGCGGCTCCGGAACGACTTCGTCGAGGCCGCCAACGTCGGACGTGTCGACCTGGTCTTCGGGAGCGTCTCTGCTCGAGCTCATTGTTTCACCTCCTTGATGAACGGCAGACTGAGACCGCGGACCATCACCTTCTCAGCGACGAAGACGGCGACGAAGACGGCGATGCCCGCAATCTTCGCGAGCTCCATCGGGTACGTCATGATAAGGACGCCGAGCACCGACAGCGCCGCTCGGGTGAGCAGTTTGCGGCCGAGTGAGAGCTCGAACGGGTAGTTCAGGCCGTAGATGATGGAGATGGCGCCCATCACGACCAGAAGGCCCATGAACAGCGTGTCGAGGCCCGGGGTCATCGAAATCATCGCGGGGTTGTAGACGAACGCGATGGGGAGGACGAACAGCGGCGCAGCGATTTTCAGCGCCGCCCCACAGGTCCGCCAGAAGTTCGCCTCCGCGATACCGGCGGCGACGACAGCCGCGGTCGCTACCGGTGGTGTGATGCCTGCCAAAATGGCGGCGTAGAACATCGTGTAGTGGGCCGTAATCTCCGCGACGCCGAACTCGGAGACGAACGTCGGGACGATGAGGATAGCCACGATGACGTAGGCGGCCACCGTCGGCATCCCGACACCCATCACGATGGCGACGGCCATGCCGAGCAGCACGGCGAACAGCAGGATGCCGCCGGAGAGGTTAATCATCAGCAGCGCAATCTTCGCGGGGACGCCGGTCGTCGAGAACAGGTTCACGACGCCGCTGATGACCACGAGGATGATGGCGATGGGCGCGAGGATGATGGCGCCCCGGCGGAAGCCGTGAATCGTGTTCTTGACCTGCGTGACGAACTCCGAGACTGGCCCGGTGTCCGACCCGTCGACGAGCCGCTGGAACGGCGGCATCAGGACGCCCGTGATTATCATCGCGAAGACGGTGTACATCGCGGACGTCATCACGGTGAACTGGGCGAAGCCGAGGTAGTAGATGAGGACGCCGAACGGGATGCCGAACCGGAGTGCCTCTGCGATTTTCTCGTTGCGCGTGAGTGGGTCGTCGAAGAACTCCGAGAACTCCATGTCCTGGTCGCTGGAGTCGCTAATCGCGGTGTAGTGGACTGCGATGGCGATGGACGCGACCAGAATCGCGGCGGGGACGCGCCCCGCGACGACGATGTTGAGGTACGCGACGCCGAGGTACGACGCCATCACGAACGCGGAGGCGCCCATGACCGGCGGGAGCACCTGCCCCGCGGTCGAGGCGACGGCTTCGATGCCGGCCGCGCGGTGGCCGGACATCCCACTCTCCTTCATCGTCGGAATCGTGAACGACCCCGTCATGGCGGCGTTCGCCGTGTACGAACCGTTGATGGAGCCGATGACTGCCGAGGAGAGCACGGCCGTCTGCGCCACTCCCGACCGGATGCGTCCGGCCGCGACGATGGCGAGCCGGAGGATCAAGTCGAACGCGCCGTACGCGAACAGCAGTCCGGCGTAGAGGAGGAACGGCGCAATCCAGGATGCGGTCAGCTGCGTGAGGGAGCCGTAGAACCCGTACAGGTCAGTGACCGTTGCCTGGAGGAGGGTTAGCTGGGACATTCCCGCGTGCCCGAGGACACCGGGAATAACGTCGCCGAACATCGCGTACATCATCACGCCGATGACGAGTCCGAGGAACAGGTTCCCGAACTCGCGCCACGTGAGGTACAGCAGCGAGATGATGATGAGCCGCGCGAGCATGTACTCGTGTTCGGCAGCGAACCCCTGGCGCAGGAGGTAGACGGTCTCGAAGTTCAGGAAGAAGTAAAACGAGGCCGTGATGAGCACGCCCGCCGACGGTAGCAGTACGAGGGCGTCTATCCGGCTGCCTTCTTCGAGAGATTCGCGCGTCTCGTTGAGGGCGTACACCGTCATGATGCCGCCGACGAACAGGACAGCGTACTTGACTGTCGACCAATTCTGGGTGTAGGCCCACCAGAGGACGACGCACCAGAACAGGACGGCTACGAGCGTGACGCTAAGGTCAAGGCCTCGTAGCCACCCGGTAGGGCCGGTTTCTTGTTCGGATTGTGTATCCATGTGTTGGTGTGGTTTGCTTGTAGTAAAATATTGGTTGGGTTCCGGTTCGCGAGCTTCGACGACGCCGTGGGGCGGGGATTACGCCGTGTCGCCCTCTTGGAGGCTGTCGTCCCAGGCGTCGTTGTCCTTGTAGTACTGCACCGCACCGGGGTGAACCGGGATGCGTTCCTGGGCGTACGCGAGCATCTCCTCGGCGGAGTCGTAGTCGTTGAACTGCGCCTCGCCCTCGTTGACGGCGTCGTTGTGCTCGTGCACGACGCGGCAGAGTTCGTAGACGGCGTCCGGGTTTGCCTCGGGGTTGAACGTGTAGTTGACCTCGAGGTCCCAGGTGAACACTTCGTCCGTACCGATGTCGGCGTTCGCGATGGGCCAGTCCTCGTAGGCCGTCCGAGTCGTACCGGCGCCCGAGTACGACTCCGCGGACTCGATGAGGGCGTCCGTCGGTTCGACGTAGTGGAGGTCGACGCGGGAGGCCATCTCCTGCACGAAGCCGGTGTACCGGACGCCCGGCGCGCCGTACGCGATGGACGCGTCGATGGTGCCTTCCTCCATTGCGCCGGGTGCGTCACCGACACCCATGTTCTGGATGTTCATCTGGTCGTAGACGTCCGCAGTCGGGTCCTGCGACCAGACGTCGAGCGTCGTCGCGCGCGTCGAGTAGCCCGGTTCGGCGGGGTAGACGTTCTTCCCCGCGAGGTCGGCGAACGTCTCGATGTCCGTGCCGTCGCGAGCGACGATGTAGATGCTGTACGGGAACGCGCCGAACCCGTACTGGGGGATGCGGGAGACCGATTGCTCGGCGAACCGGCCGCGGCCGTCGATAGCCTTGTTCAGGGAGTTGTTGTCGGTGATGCCCGCGTTGAACTGGTTCTGGGCCATCCGGTAGATGGTCCCAATGTAGCCGGGGCTCTCGATGGTCGAGTAATCGAGAGTGTCGCTCTCCTGGCTGACGGCGCGCTCGACCGCGAGCCCGACGTCCTGGGTCCCACCGGCGGACGTGCCGACGCGGAGCGAGAGGTTCTCGCTACCGCCGCCACCGTTACCGCCTTCGGTGGTACCGCTGCCACCGCCGTTTTCAGTGGTGCCGTCGCCGCCACTGTCGCCGTCGCCACCAGTACATCCAGCGAGTCCCGCGATGCCCGCTGCAGCTGTCCCGTACAGGAACTTCCGTCGCTTCATACTATCATCCACCATGTTCATACCTGACAAACCGGTCGACCATTAACAATCTATCTGTTTGTTTCACCTATATAGGCATGGAAAAACGAGAACGTGATAGGTCGCAGACGATTCGGCGCGCAGTTTACTCGGAGAACGACACCGTGACCGGACACTCCGCCGACAGCATCACCGACTGCGTCGTACTCCCGAACAGCACCTTCCCAGTCGGACTCCGCTTGCGACCACCCATCGCAATGTTGTCGGCGTCGATTTCGTCGGCAACCGCGAGTATCTGCTCCGCAATCTCACCGTGCTCGCGTCGCTTCGACACCGCTGCGACCCGTGATTCGAGGTAGTCCACGACAGTGTCGACGCTCTCGGGGTAGTTGGACTCGTCCCAGACGTCCTCGGATTTGACTTTGCCGGCCTCACCCGTGACGTCGAACTCCTCGAAGACGTTGAGGACGAGCACCTCGACGTCCTCGTCGGCGTGCGGAAAGTCACCGACGGCCTCTGCGGCGTTCATCGCGCGGTCCGCGTTCTCGCTGACGGGCAGTAGTACTCGGTACACGATACCAACCCACAGTGGCTCGCGTAATAAAAATTCCCGCTGTCCGGGCGCCTACCGCGTCACGGGCGCCGCAGCGACGCCGATGGACTCCACGACTGCACGAACATCGTCACCGGGCTCGATGCGCGCCGCGCCCGGCGTCCCCGTGCTGAACAGGTCGCCCGGTTCCAGCGTCATCACGTCGGAGTGGAACGAGACGATTTCCTCGGGCGGGAACAGCATGTTCCGAATCTCGTTCTCCGCCTCGACGCGCCCGTTGACCTCCGTCTGCACCGACAGCGACGTGAGGTCCAGCGGCTCCTCTGGCACCGCGAGCGCGGCGCCGGGCACGAGGAACGTGTCGTAGCTCTTCGCGCGAGTCAGGAACCGAGGGTTCCGCTGGAGGACGTCCTCGGCAGTCATGTCGATGATGGGGAGGAAGCCCGCAACGACGTCCTCGAAGTCGGCCTCGTCGACGTTTCGACAGGTACGACCCATCACGACGCCGAGCTCGGCTTCGGCAGTCACGCGCTCGCTCTGGGACTCCGGCGGGAGGCGAATCGGACCGCCCGGTCCGGTGGGTACCGTCGAGGGCTTCATGAAGCTCGCCGGCTCCTCGGGGCGCTGCTCGTCGAGGTCGCCGGCGTGCTCCTCGTAGTTCAGACCGATACCCCAGAGCTTCCCGAACTCCTCGAGCGGCGCGCCGAACGTGACGTGCGATGCGGGAACCGGCTCGGCGGGCGCGTCGGCGACATCACCCAACGTGCCGTCGGCCGCTCGCGGGAGTGCGTCGCGAACGCTGTCGAGGTCGGGCTCGACCGCGTCGAGCGGGACGTAGCCGTCCTCGTCGCCGAGCAGCGGGTCGCCGGTTGCGGTGCGTGCGAGATACTTCATTCTTCGCGGTCAGTCCAGAAGTCGAACGAGCGCCCGGGCGCGAACACGTCCAGGCCGACAGCGCGCTCGTCACCAGTGTTCTCCACACGGTGGGTCTCGTTGGACTCCAACAGCACCGAGTCGTTCGGCTGGAGCGTGACTTCGCCGTCCTCAGTGGCGACAGTGAGCTCGCCTTCGAGGCAGAGACACACCTGTTCGTTCTCGTGGTCGTGCATCGGCGAGCTGTGGCCCGGCGGCTTCTCGAACCACTCGAAGGAGAACTGGTCGCTGCCCGCCATCGCGACGCGCCGCCATCCCTCCTCGGGCTCGTACGTCTCCGCCTCGTCGAACTTCACCGGCTTCATAGATTCGCTCCGGTCGAGCCGCCGTCGATGGGGAGCGCGGTACCGTTGATGTAGCCGGACTTCGGCGAGCTCAGGAACGCGACCGTGTTGCCCAGCTCCATCGGGTCGCCGATGCGGTCCAGGGGATTGCTCGCCCAGTCCTGGAGTCCTTCTTCGTAGTCGTCGTACTCGCCGCGCTCGATGGCGGCTTCGACGAGGTTCTGGATGCGCGACGTCTCGTGGGGGCCTGGGAGGACGGCGTTCGACCGCACTTCGGGCGCGAACTCCTTCGAGAGGGTCTTCTCTAAGCCGATGACGCCCATGCGGACGGAGTTCGACAGCACGAGGCTGTCGATGGCTTCCTTGACGCTGCGGGAGGTGATGGTGACGATAGTGCCACCGTCACCCTCCTTCAGATAGGGCTCGGCTTCGCGGGCGAGTCGGACGACGCTCATCACGAGCAAGTCGTAGGCCTCGTACCAGTCCTCGTCGTCGGTGTCGAGGAACGCGCCGGACGGCGGGCCGCCGGCGCTCGTCACGAGGTGGTCGATGGTGCCGAACTCCTCGACAGTCGTCTCCACGAGCGCCGCCATGTCGTCGGCGTCCGTCAGGTCGCCCTCTTGAGCGACGACTTCGCCGGCCGCGACTTCCTCGATTTCCTCGCGGGCTTCCTCGAGTCGGTCCTCGTTGCGGCCGTTGATGACGACGTTGGCGCCCTCTCGGGCGAGTGCCTTCGCAGAGGCCTTGCCGAGGCCGCTGGAGGACGCGGTTACGAGCGCTGCGTTACCGTCGATTTCCAGGTCCATGTCACAGTCAATCAGAGTACAGGGTGAAAACGTTTGCCTAGAGGCAAGCGGCGAGCTACGGCTCGACGAACCGTGCCGTCCCGTCCTCGAAGGTCAGTGTTTCCCGAGTGCGGACGCTCGCGGCCGCAGGGAGGTCGTCGACGACTGCGGCGGAGACGCGTAGGTCGCCCAACTCCTCCGTGTTCTGAATCCAGACGATGCGGACGGTGGCGGGGTCATAGCCGCCGAGCGCAGCCAGCGCCGTGCGGAGCGCGAACTCGTCGTCGGGCGTGACGACCGGAAGCTTCGACTTCGCGAGCGACCCGCTGGTGAAGGCGTTGGCGTACGTCTTCTGCAGGTCGAGTTGGTCGACTGCCGCTCGCCTTGTTAGGTCCGCGAGGCCGATGCCGTTGCCGTTGCCCTTCGTCGCTTCGGTGAGCCCGCGGACGTAGATGAGGTCGATGTCGGGCGTCTCGGGGTCGGGCGCGTTGAGGACGCGGTAGCGCCCGATGACGTTCGTGTCCATCCCGGCGCCCGAAATCTCCTTGCCGAGTTCGTCGACGACCAGCAGGTCCACGTCGTCGACGGGGAGCGTCGCCATTTCGTCGTACGCGCGCTCCAGCAGTTCGGGTTCGCGGTCGAAAAAGGAGCCCGCGGGCACGCCTTCGAGGTGCGTAATTTCCTCCTCGAAGTTTTCGACGATGGCGAGTCCGCCCAGCAGCGGGACCGACGATTCGATGGCGCCCAGCGCGGTGTCCAACGTCTCGACGTAGCCTTCCTCGATGGCCGTGGAGTGGAATGACTTCGCGCCGCGTTGCTTGCCGAGGCCGACGACAGTCATCTTCGCGAGCCCGCTCTCGATGTCGCCGGAGAAGTTCGTGTGGGCTTTCACGCGATTCACCACGAGCACGGCGTCGGCGTCGAGCGCAGCCTTCGCGAAGTACACCGGCACGTCTGTGTCGCCGACGGTGACGGTTGCCAGCTCCTCGGCGTCCATCCGTGCATCTATCGGCGCCCCCACGCTGTCCTCGGTGACGCCGAGGGATTCCAGTACTTCGCGTTGGCCTGCGGGCGTCGCGCCGCCGTGGCTCCCCATAGCTGGCACGATGACCGGGTCGAATCCTCGGTCGTCGAGTTCGGCGACGACTGCGGCCGCGACGTCGTCGATGCGGTGGATGCCGCGGCTGCCGATGCCGATGGCTACCCTGGCGCCGTCGTCTAGTTCGCAGAGTGGGAGACGGTCGAGTTCGGTGCGTGCTGTCCCAACTGGGTCGTCGATGATCTCGGTGGGCGGGTCGTACCGGACGCGTACGAACTCGGGGAGCGGCTGTGGGTCGATGAGGTGGTCGACGTCGTCGCGCTCGGGGAACTCCATAGCGGCGGTGTCGCAGCACGGACACAAAAACTGTCGGTGTAATTGTTGCCGATACAGCGGTCTACTTGTGTGCGTGCTTCGCGGCTCCTTCCATGGAAATCACAGAAGTCGAGTCGTTCCCAATCAAGCTGCCCCTGGAGACCCCGGTGTCGTTCTCCAACCGCACGCTCACGTACCGCGACCACGCGATAACGTACGTGCGGACGGACACCGGCCACGAAGGGGTCGGCTACTCGCTGGGCTACGAGGGCGCCGGCCTCATCGCCGACGCCGTCGAATCACTGCTGGAGCCGATGCTCGTCGGCGAGGACCCGCGCGACACCGAGCGACTCTGGCACGAGATGTACAACGGAACCGTCCAGATTGGCCGAACCGGCCTACTGCTGCGTGCCATCTCGACGGTCGACATCGCGCTCTGGGACGTGAAGGGCAAGGCCGCGGGCGAGCCGCTGCACAAGCTCCTCGGCGGACACAGCGAGCGCGTGCCGTCGTACGCCAGTGGCGGCTACTACCGCGACGACAAGGGCCACGAGGGCCTACGCGGCGAGATGCGGCGCTACCTCGACGAGGGTCATGACGTCGTGAAGATGAAGGTCGGCCGGCGTTCCGCCAGCGAGGAAGCCGACCGCGTCGCCGCCGTGCGCGACGAAATCGGCGACGAGCGCACGCTCCTTCTGGACGCCAACGGCGTCTGGGAGTCGACGACCGAGGCGCTGCGCAACTGCCGAAAATTCGCGCCCTACGACCCGTACTTCATCGAGGAGCCCGTGATGATTGACCGCGTGGACACGATGGCGGAGGTCAACGACGCCCTCGACTACCCGGTCGCCACCGGCGAACTCGAGGGGACGCGGCACAACTTCGCGCGCCTCGCCGACTCGGGTGCCGCGACCATCCTCCAGCCGGACGTCACCGTCTGCGGCGGCATCACGGAGTGGCTGAAAATCGCCCACCACGCCGCCGCCTACGACATCCCCATCGCGCCCCACTACAACTGGAACATCCACGCGTCGCTTCTGGGCGCCATCGAGAACGGCCTCTGGGTGGAGTACTTCTACCGCGACATGGACGTGAAGGCGTTCGACGACGTCGTCGCCGACCCCGTGAAGCCCGACGACGACGGTATGATAGACCTCCCCGACCGACCCGGCCACGGCGTCCCCCTCGACGAGGACGCCCTCCAGCAGTTCAAAGACGAATGAGAGACTTCTCAGACCAAATCGAAACCCGCGACCCGGACCGAGACGTAGCAATCACGAGCATCGACGCGTGCGTCGTCGAAGGTAACTTCGAGTGGAACCTCATCAAGGTGGAAACCGACGCCGGCGTCACCGGCATCGGTGAGTCCTACCGGGGCGGCGGCATCCCCGAGCTCGTGGAGTACACCAACCGCTTCCTCGTCGGCGAGAATCCCCTCGACGTCGAGCGCCTCCTGCGGTACATCTTTCAGGAGATGTCCGGCCACGGCGGCACCACCGGCAAGGTCGTCACCGCGGCCTCCGGCATCGAGGTGG
This sequence comes from Halobacterium sp., assembly GCA_964229715.1. Taxonomy (GTDB): domain Archaea; phylum Halobacteriota; class Halobacteria; order Halobacteriales; family Halobacteriaceae; genus Halobacterium. Next base: position 2,429 of record CAXREU010000202.1, on the reverse strand, counting down.
CGCTGCTGGACGCAGCGGGGAAAATTCTCGGCCTTCCGGTCTACCAGCTGCTCGGCTCGAAGTACCGCGACGAGGTGCGCCTCTACTGTGACTGTCACGCCGGCGAAGCCTACGCCGTCGAGGACGGCGCGACCGACTACGCCCAAGCTGAAGCGTACACGCCCGAGGCGTACGCCGCGGAGGCCGCACGAGTCACCGACATGGGCTTCGACGCCATCAAATTCGACCTCGACCTCCCGGCGGACAACGTCAACGACTCCTACAACGGTCGCCTGACGAACGCCGCCATCCGCGAGAAGAAGGAAATCGTCGAAGCGGTTCGCGAGGAAATCGGCTACGACGTCGACCTGGCGTTCGACTGCCACTGGGACTACTCCGTCGAGAGCGCCAAGCGACTCGCCTACGAACTCGAGGAGTTCGACCTGATGTGGCTCGAAGACCTCGTTCCCCCGGAGAACATGGACGCCCAGAAGGAGGTCACGCAAGCCACCCGAACGCCAGTAGCGACCGGCGAGAACCGCTTCCGCGTGTTCGAACTCTCGGACCTCATCTACAACCACGGCGTCGACGTCGTCACCCCGGACCCAACCACCGTGGGTGGGCTGACGGAGACGATGCGGGTCGCCGACCGCGCGGAGGAGAACTACATCCCGATGTCCCCGCACAACGTATGCAGTCCCGTCGGAACGATGGCGTGCGTCCACCTCGGTGCGGCGACGCCGAACTTCGACCTCCTGGAGTACCACGCACTGGAGGTCGACTGGTGGGACGACCTGCTCGCGCGCGACGAACCCCTGATTCGGGACGGCCGCATCGAGGTGCCCGAGGCGCCCGGGCTCGGTATCGAACTCGACGAGGATGTCGTCGAGGAACACCGGCTCGAAGGAACGGACGGGTTCTGAGCGGCAGGGAGTAGGGTTATTTATTGGAGGAGGCGGTACGCTGAGGTATGCTCGATTACTTCGGCATCGAGGGTGACCTCGGCCAAGAGGAGCGACTGTTGGTGGAATCCGCGCGGGAGTTTGTCGACGGCGAAGTTGAGGACATCGGCCAGCACTGGATAGACGGCACCTTCCCGAAGGACCTCATCCCGAAAATGGGCGAGATGGGGTTCTACGCGCCGAACCTGGAGGGGTACGGGCTGCCGAACGTCAGCGAGAAATCCTACGGGCTGTTGATGCAGGAGCTGGAGGCGTGTGACTCGGGGCTGCGTTCGATGGCGAGCGTGCAGGGTGCGCTCGTGATGTACCCGATTCACGCGTTCGGTAGCGACGAGCAGAAAGACGAGTGGCTGCCGAAGCTGGGGGCCGGCGAGGCCGTCGGCTGCTTCGGTCTCACCGAGCCCGAGCACGGGTCGAACCCGTCCGCGATGGAGACGCGCGCCGAACGTGCTGGCGACGAGTACGTCCTGAACGGCTCGAAGACGTGGATTACGAACTCCCCGATTTCGGACGTCGCGGTCGTCTGGGCGAAAGACCACAGCGAGGACGATAACCCCGTTCGCGGGTTCCTCGTGGAGACCGACCGCGACGGCGTCACGACGAACAAAATCGACGACAAGCTCAGCCTCCGTGCGTCCATCACGGGCGAAATCAGCCTGCAGGACGTTCACGTCCCGAAGGAGAACCGGCTGCCCGGCGTCTCCGGAATGAAGGGGCCGCTGTCGTGTCTGACGCAGGCACGCTACGGTATCGCGTGGGGCGCAATCGGCGCGGCCCGGGACTGCTTCGAGACCGCTCGCGAGTACGCTACGGACCGCGAGCAGTTCGGGAAACCCATCGGCGGCTTCCAGATGCAACAGCAGAAGCTCGCGGAGATGGCGACCCAGATTACGCTCGCGCAGCTGCTCGCACACCGCCTCGCGGACCTCAAGGAGCGCGGCGACATGCGCCCCCAGCACGTCTCGATGGCCAAGCGCAACAACGTCCGGATGGCCCGCGACCAGTCCCGCATCGCCCGCGAGATGCTCGGCGGGAACGGCATCACCACGGACTACTCGCCGATGCGCCACATGACGAACATGGAGACCGTCTACACGTACGAGGGCACCCACGACATCCACACGCTGATTCTTGGCGAAGACCTCACCGGCATCCAGGCCTATCAGTAGTCAGGCGACCTGATTCCGGAGGTCGGCGTACTCTCCGGTTTCCGCGACGCGTGCGAGGTTCTCGACGAGGATGTCCGCGCGGCGCTCCCAGTACTTCGGCGTGTGCCCGGCGACGTGGGGCGTGAGGAAGACGTTCTGGAACCCCCAGAGGTCGTGGTCTCGCGGCAGCGGCTCCGGGTCCGTGACGTCGAGGCCGGCGCCGTGGATGGTGTTCGACTCGAGCGCGGCGACGAGCGCGTCCGTGTCGACGACGCCGCCGCGCGCGACGTTCACGAGAATCGCGTCGGTCGGGAGCGCTTCTAATTCTGTCTCCCCGACG
>CAXREU010000201.1:0-6503 GCA_964229715.1 Halobacterium sp. | reverse complement strand
AAGTAGCCCAGGCCGAGGCCGACGCTGCCGGCGACGTTCCCGAGGTTGGAGACGGCGTTGACGTACATCGGCGTGCGCGTGTCACCCGTCCCTTGCAGGGCGCGAGCGGCGATGAGCGCGACGTGGCGCGCGGGCGCCGTGAGGAGGATGACCCCGAGGTACGTGCTGCCGAGCGCGACGACGTTCGGTGCCGCGCCGAGCAGGCGGATGGCGGCCGGGCCGAACAGCACGCCGAAGGCGGCGAACGGGAGGCCCGCGAGCGCCCCCAGGAGGATGGCCTGCGTGATGGCCTCGTCGCGGGTGACGGTGGCGTCGCGGCCGGTGTCCTGACTGGAGAGGCTGATGGCGCCGCCACCGAGTCCGAGGCCGACGCGCAGCGGGAACCGCGCGTAGAGGTCCGCGATGCCGACCGCGACGACGACGGCGGGCGAGATGGCGGCGGTGACGACGACATCGACGGTCCGCATCAACGTGCGGAGCGTCTGCTCGGTCATCACGGGCCACGCGAGCGCGAAGACGCGCCGCCACACCGCGTGGAGTCGGGAGCGCACGGTTGAGACTCACAGCGCCGCGAAAAACCGCTATCGGTCTCCCGTTGGCGGGTGTCGTCCCGTCGCACTCGTGCACTTTCACTTTCACCGCGCTTTGGTCGGTTTTATCACCATCCGGGTCATCGTCGTAATCGTCACACGCTCCGTTCCCCACGTATTCTTGGAGCACACCACCAACCGTTAACAGCGACTGCGTCGTAGCCGCGAGCATGATTGCACTCGACGACGTGCTCGACGCCCGCGAGCGCGTCGCTGACGTCGCCAGGCACACCCCGCTGGACTACTCCAACACGTTCTCTCGGATGACCGGCGCGGAGGTCCACCTCAAACTGGAGTGCTTCCAGCGGACCGGGTCGTTCAAGATTCGCGGCGCGACCAACCGCATCCGCACGCTCTCCGAAGCCGAGAGCGGCGCTGGCGTCGTCACCGCCTCGGCGGGCAACCACGCACAGGGCGTCGCGCTCGCGGCCTCGCGCTCGGGCGTCGACGCGAAGGTCGTGATGCCCGAGACCGCGCCCATCTCGAAAGTCAAGGCGACGAAGAGCTACGGCGCCGAGGTCGTCCTCCACGGCGTCGACTACGACGCTGCCCAGGCCCACGCCCACGAACTCGAAGACGAGGAGGGGCGCACCTACGTCCACGCCTTCGACGACGAGCGCGTCATGGCGGGCCAGGGGACGATTGGCCTCGAAATCGTCGACGACCTTCCCGAAGTCGACACCGTCGTCGTCCCCATCGGTGGTGGCGGCCTCATCTCCGGCGTCGCGACCGCCGTGAAGGCCCACAATCCGGACATCCGCGTCGTCGGCGTACAGGCCGAAGGCGCCTCCACGGTCGCCTCCTCGCTTCAGAAGGGCGAACCGCAGGCCCTCGACTCGGTGGATACCATCGCGGACGGCATCGCCGTGCGCCGGGTCGGCGAGCAGACGTTCCCGGTCATCCGGGAGCGCGTCGACGAGGTTGTCACCGTCTCCGACGACGAAATCGCGACCGCGCTCGTGCTGATGCTCGAACGCGGGAAGACCCTCGTCGAGGGCGCGGGCGCGACGCCGCTCGCGGCGCTGCTCGAAGGCAAGTTCGTCTACGAGGACGGCGAGGTCGTCGTTCCCGCGCTCTGCGGCGGCAACATCGACCTCAACCTCCTCACGACCGTCGTCATGCGCGGGCTCGTCGACCAGGGCCGTTACGTGAAAGTCCGTACCGTGCTGAAGGACCGCCCGGGCGCCCTCGACGACCTCATCGACGTCGTCGCTGACGAGCGCGCGAACATCTACGCCATCCAGCACGACCGCACGAACCGCGACATCGCGATGAACGCCGCCGAGGTCGAACTCGACCTCGAAACCCGCGGCCCCGAGCACGTCGACGCGCTCCTGGACCGCATCCGCGAAGCGGGCTTCGAGGTCACCGTGCTCAACGGCCCACGGCCACAGAACTGACTACGCGGGGACGACCGCGTACGCGACAGTGAGGAACTGCGTGCCGCACAGCCACATCTCGTGGGTGGCCAGCGCCACCGCGTCGCCGCCTGTCGGGTCCTCTGCGGGCGCGTTCACTGTCCCGTCCGTCGGCCACACGCGGAACCGCTGGTCCGCCGGAAGCGCGAATCCAACGGGTGGCGTGACCCAGTAGAGCCCGGGGTCGCCGGGCGCTCTGGTGGTCAGTTCCACGCCGGTCGCGTCACCCGCGCCGAGGTGGCCGATGCGGAGTACCGTCGAGAGGTTGCCGCCGGGCAGCGGCGCCGCGATGTTCACGAACCGCTCGCCGTCGCGTTCGTGGCTCGCGTACAGTGCCACGAACACCGCCTCGCCGGTCTCGTCCGTGCGAATCCACGCTCGCGCGCCGTCCCGCGCGTCGACTTCGGGGTCGAGCGCGACGAATCGGCTCGACAGCCGGTGCCAGTTCTCGTCGCCCGGCCCCGGGAGGTTCAACTGACGGATGCGGGTCGTCGCGGGTGCAGCGAGCGCCGCGCCCGTTCGGAACGGGCGGTGCCAGCGTGCGCGCAGCAGCATCTCGTATTCGGTCGTGCGCTCGTAGAACCGCCGCACGTCGCTTGCGACCCGCTCAGGGTCGAAGTCGGGGCGCGCGAACTCGGCCATGTCGTCCATCTCGCCGACGAGCTCGGCGTCCTCGGCGGCGAGCCCGTGCCGTGCCACAAACTCCGCGCCGACGCGGCTGCCGCCGGTCACCGGACTGAACGGCACGTCGCACGCTCGCCACGCCGCGGCACCGGCCAACGACGCGGCGATACCGGCGGCGACTGTTCGGCCACGCATACGCCTGCTTGTGGGTGAACGGACACGAATCTGGTGGCTCCGGCGTCGACCGACTCCGTGGCCGCCGCCGAGCGCTGACGCCGGTCTTTAATACGTGTGACCGCGACTCACCGGACATGAAACGCATCATCGACACCCCCGACGCGCCCGCCGCGGTCGGCGCGTACAGCCAGGCGACGACCGACGGCGACCTCGTTTTCACCGCGGGCCAGATTCCGCTGACGCCGGACGGCGACCTCCTCGACGACGAACCTATCGCCACGCAGACCCGCCAGAGCCTCGAGAACGTCAAGGCCATCCTCGAAGCCGAGGGCCTCACGATGCAGGACGTGCTCAAGGTATCGGTGTTCCTCGACGACATCGACGACTTCGACGAGATGAACGAGGCGTACAAGGAGTACTTCCAGGACAATCCGCCCGCCCGCTCCGCGCTCGAAGTCTCAGCGCTCCCGAAGGGCGCAGCCGTCGAAATCGAAGCCGTCGCCGCACAGCGCGACTAGATGCGTCGCTCCACGTTGGACACGCTGGCGTGGGGCGCCGTCGGCGCGCTCGCGTTCCTCGTGCTCGCGCAGGGCTACCGGCTGTTCGCCGGTGAGGGCGTCGGCTTCCTTCCGCTGCTGGGCGTCGCCGTGGTCGTCTTCGCGGCGTCTTCGCTGGTCGCCCACCTCGCGGCCACTCGCCTGCGCTGACGCGAAAAGAAGGGTTTAAACGACAGACCCGGATAGGTTACGACGGGCCGGGATGGCCGAATGGCAAAGCGCACGCCTGGAAAGCGTGTCCCCTTACGGGGTTCAGGGTTCAAATCCCTGTCCCGGCGTCTTTTCGTGATACAGCGCCCGAAGCGGCGCGTCTCGTCGCGTCGCGTGGCACAGAACTGTGCAGTCGCCGCAGGGATTTGAACCACGGCAGACCGAACGCAGTGAGGTCTGGCATCGGTTCAAATCCCTGTCCCGGGGCTTTCTCGTACCTTTTTACTCCTCGGGTGCGCTCGCACACCACTCGTCGCAAAAATCTACGCTAAAAACTTCCTGCGCTCACTCGCTACGCTCGTTCGCGCAGTGAAACGCGCGGCTTCGCCGCGCGTATGCTCGCTTTACTGTGGGGATTTGGCGGTCCGCAGCTTGGAGCATAATTGAGCACGCCGAGTTTTCCGGCGAACGGCCACAGCGCCTACTTGGGGGCCGGCCGGAGTCGCCCGTATGGAACCGCCGAACATCGACGAGGACACCGCGCGGAAGGTGCTGGAACTGGGGTACCACGAGTTGGGCGAGAGCGTCGAGTACGGCGACCTCCTGTTGGAGAAAGTCGAGGAGGAGCGCGAGGACGGCGATGTCGCTCGCGAGTACTACGCGCTCGTGGACGAGGAGACCGGCGAGCAGCTCGGCGAGCGCATCGGCGCGCACCACTACGCGGTCAACGAGTTCCACGACTTCCGTGACGACCTCGAGGACGCGTGGCGCGCGCACCACGAGTTCTGACCGTCGCATCGGCCCCAGCGCTCTTTTCGCCGGGTCGGGAACGGGAGAGTATGCGCGAATCAGACACACCCGTACCGGTCGAGGAGGACGAGGAGTACGTCGTGGACGTCGAGGACATCGGCGACGAGGGCGACGGCATCGCACGCGTCGACGACTTCGTCGTGCTGGTCCCGGAGGCCGACATGGGCGACCGCGTGCGGGTGCGTATCGACCGCGTCGAGCCGGAGTTCGCGATGGCGGAGCTGGTCGAGCACGAATCCGATGTCGCGTAACTTAAAGGCGGGTTCGCCCCGCCCGTCTCGTGTGAACGTCTAACACACTATTCAGCCTCTGTAGTGATTTTCCGCGGGACTCAGGGCGTGTGCTCCGGTTCGTCGACGCTCCACCACTGGCGACGGATAGAAATCTTTATATAGAATCACAATCAATCTTCCAGATACCTATGTCACAGCAACAGCGGATGCAGGGTCAGCCCATGATTATCATGGGAGACGACGCGCAGCGCGTGAAAGACAAGGACGCTCAGGAGCACAACATCTCCGCGGCGCGAGCCGTCGCGGACGCCGTCCGCTCCACACTCGGCCCGAAAGGGATGGACAAGATGCTCGTCTCCTCGATGGGCGACGTCACCATCACGAACTACGGCGTCACTATCCTCCAGGAGATGGACATCGACAACCCGACCGCGGAGATGATTGTCGAAGTCGCCGAAACCCAGGAAGACGAGGCCGGCGACGGCACGACGACCGCGGTCGCCATCGCGGGCGACCTCCTCAAGAACGCCGAGGACCTCCTCGAGCGCGACATCCACCCGACCGCTATCATCAAGGGCTACAACCTCGCCGCCGAGCAGGCCCGCGAGGAAGTCGACAACGTCGCCATCGACGTCGACCCCGAAGACGAGGACCTCATCCGCAGCGTCGCCGAGACCTCCATGACCGGCAAGGGCGCCGAGCTCGACAAGGAGCTGCTCTCCGGCATCATCTACGACGCCATCAATCAGGTCTCCGTCGAAGCCGCCGACGGCAGCACCGTCGTCGACGCCGCAAACATCAACGTCGAGACCCAGACCGGCCGCGCGGTCGGTGACTCCGAGCTCCTCGTCGGCGCCGCCATCGACAAGGACCCGGTCCACGACGAGATGGCGACGGACATCGACGACGCCAAGATTCTCCTGCTGAACGAGGCCATCGAAGTCGAGGAAGCCGAAGCCGACACCTCCGTCAACATCGAGAGCCCCGACCAGCTCCAGTCCTTCCTCGACCAGGAAGAGGAGCAGCTCAAGCAGAAGGTCCAGCAGATTGTCGACACCGGCGCGAACGTCGTCTTCTGCCAGAAGGGCATCGACGACATGGCCCAGCACTACCTCGCGAAGGAGGGCATCCTCGCCGTCCGTCGCACCAAGAAGTCCGACATCGAGTTCCTGACGAACGTCCTCAACACGTCCGTCGTCACGGACCTTGACTCCGCGACCGCAGCCGACGTCGCGAGCGGCGCCGTCTCCCGCGACAGCGAGGACGAGCTGTTCTACGTCGAGGGCCACGACGAGGACGCCCACGGCGTCACCATCCTCCTGCGTGCCTCCACCGAGCACGTCGTCGACGAGCTCGAACGCGGCGTTACTGACGCGCTCGACGTCTCCGCGCAGACGCTCTCCGACGGCCGCGTCCTCCCCGGCGGCGGCGCCATCGAAGTCGAAGTCGCCGCCCGCCTCCGCGACTTCGCGGACTCGGTCGAAGGCCGCGAACAGCTCGCCGTCGAAGCGTTCGCGGACTCTCTGGAGCTCGTGCCGCGCGTGCTCGCCGAGAACGCCGGCCTCGACTCCATCGACACGCTCGTCGACCTGCGCTCCGCGCACGAGTCCGGCGAGGAACGCACCGGCCTCAACGTGCTCTCCGGCGACCTCGAGGACACCTTCGAAGCCGGTGTCGTCGAGCCCGCACACGCCAAAGAGCAGGCCGTCACGAGCGCCTCCGAGGCCGCGAACCTCGTGCTCAAAATCGACGACATCATCTCCGCCGGCGACCTCTCCACCGACAAGGGTGACGAGGGCGGTGCCGGCGGCCCCGCAGGCGGCATGGGCGGCGGCATGGGCGGGATGATGTAAAATCGGCTCCTGCCGATTTTACAGCAGCCGACGGAGCTTCGCTCAGTCGGAATGATGTAGTACCTTTTTCCTGCACTCACTCGCGGCGCTT
>CAXREU010000200.1:0-12249 GCA_964229715.1 Halobacterium sp. | reverse complement strand
GGTACTCGAAGACGGAGTGGCGCGCGCCCTCGACGAAGCGCTGGCCGACGAACGCCCGCACGCCCACCTCCTCGGGACCGCGAATCACGCGCCCGATAGCCTGTCGCGCGCGCCGCACCGCCGGCACCGTCAGCGCGTACTCGAAGGCGTGGTCCTCGCCGAACGCGTCCGCGTACGCCCGCCGGACGGCTCGCACGCGCGGCGACCCGACGTTCACCAGCGGGACGCCCACGACGGCGCACGCTGCGAGTTTGTCGCCGTCGTAGTCCACACCCTCCGTGAGCGTGCCGCGGGTGCTCGTCACCATGACTTTGCCGTCGCCGCGGAAGAACTGGCGCTTGAGCGCGTCGGTGTCCTCGTTCGAGGAGGATTCGTCGACGAGCACGGGCTTCTCGACGACCCCCGCTAGGTAGTCGCCGGCCCACGCTGCCTCCCGGTAGTTCGGCATGCAGACGAGGACGTTCCCCGGCGAGCGTGCGATGGTGCGGAGGACGTAGCGGTACTGCTCTCGGGTCTGGTTGGCGTTCTCGCTGGTGGGGTCGCCGCGGTTGCGCGCGGTGAACGGCGTCGCGTCCACGATGAAACTCGCGCGGTTCTCCTCGGGGAACCGGAGGTCGTAGCGGCGTTCTACGACGGGTCGGGCGTCCGCGTCGCCGGCACCCGCTTCCAGCCTGTCGAGCCCGGTCACTTCGCGGAAGACGTCCAGCGGTTCCAGCGTCGCGCTCATCAGCACGCCGCCGCCCAGTCCCGCGAACGTCTCGCGGAGCGCGCGAGCGGGCATGCAGTTGTACGTCACGAGCGCGGGCGTGTACGTTTCCGCCCACGCTGCGCCGGCCCGCCCGGACTCCTTGGGCGCGTGCTCGAGTTCGATTTCCCGGAAGTACGTCGCGTGGTCGCGCTCCCACCACCGCTGGAGCGTGACGCCGACGGCGCCACAGACCGCCGAGCGGTCGCCGTCGTCCTCCAGAATCGCCGCGACCGCAGTGCCGATGTCAGCCAGCGACCGCCACAGCCCGCCCGTATACCCCTCCCGTTCAGCCCAGCGTGTGAGGTCGTCGGGTTCGTCCGTCTCGGGGTCCCGGAGCGGAATTTCGTGGTCGTACTCCGGGAGGGCCCGCGGCCGGTTCGGGTCGTGGCCCTCCTCGGCGAGGTACTCGGCGACGCGGTCGTCAAGCCATTCCGAGACGTCGCCAAGGAACTCCACGGCCTCTTCGACGGCATCGAGAGTGACCTCGTAGCTCTTCAGTTCGTCCCGGACCTGCTGGCGGTTCGACTCACTCTGCTTGGCCGTCGTGAGCAACTGGCGGAGGTCGTTACGGGCGCGAGCGAGCGTGTGTCGACCCACGCGGTCCGAGAGGAGGTCACGCACGCGCTCCTCCAGACGGTGGGCTTCGTCCACCACGACGAACGTCCGCTCGTCGAGGAGGTGTTCGGTGAGTCCGCGCGTCTGTGGGTCGAAGAGGTGGTTGTAGTTCCCGATAACGACGTCCGCGTGGTCGAGCATGACCTGCTGGACGCGGTGCGGACAAGTGCCGTGCTCGACGGCCGCGGGAAGGAAGTCATCGCTCGTGACGACGTTGTCGTCGCCGACGTCGAAGCCGACGGGCGAGCCCTTGTTCCGGCCGTACCAGTCGGCCTCGAACGGACAGAATAGCGGTGGGTCGCCGTCGGCGAACTCCTCGGGCGCGCTCGGCTGCACGGGAACGTACGGCGAGTCCGCACCGTCCGTCCGGAGCGGGTTCTCCGAGAGATTGTGGTCGGCATTCGCGCGCGCCGACCGCGCGAGGTCGCGGGCCTTCGCGGGGTCCCACCACGGGTCGTCCAGCGCGTCGGTCGCACGCAGTTCCGTCAACTCCCGAGCGTCCTGGCCGTCGAAGCTGCCGCCCTCACCGTCGGCCTCCACGAGACCCGCCGTAGATTCGCGGAGGTCCTCGCAGCGGTCGTGGACGCTGGCATCCCGCGGGAACACGTCCTCGCGGCCGTACGGGCAGAGGTCGCGCTTCCCGACGAGCGCGACGCCGTTCAGCGGCTCGTCTAGGCCCGAGTTCATCTGCCGGAGGTCCGCGACGAACTGCTGGAGCTGCTGTTTCACGGGGGTGACGACGAACACGCGCTCGTAGTCGTCGGTGCGGCGCACGAGCTGGGCGGCCGCGGTCAGCGCCGCCATCGTCTTCCCGGTGCCGCAGGGCCCCTCCATCGCGAGGTAACCGCCGCGCTCCCCGGCGTCGATGGCCGCGTCGATGGCGTCGGCCTGCTGGTCGTAGGGCTCGTCGAACCCGAAAAAGTCGCGCCAGTCGTCGTCGCCCATTCGGTACAGGGTGGGGCGCCACGAGGTATGAACGTACGGATTGCCGAACGCGACGGCCGGAGGATTCTTCCGTAGAAATGCGCTTCGAGTGGGTATGGAACAGGGGGAGGCGCCGTCGGATGCGAGCGCGACACACCGCCGGTACGAGGCGCTCGCGGCTGTCGTCGACGGCGGCGTCTTCGAACTTGACGCCGACCATGTGTTCGCCGGTGTCGACGAGGAGTTCGTCGAACAGACGGGACGCGCGGCCGACGAGACTGTCGGGAAGCCGCTCGCGGCGCTGTTCGGCGATGACGCCGACCGCATCGAGCGCGCACTCGATGGTCTCGGTGCCGGTGGGGACGTGACGCTGACGGTCACGGTCGAATCGGCTACTGGTGGGTCTATCCCCCACGAACTGCGACTGCAAGGAACCGGAAACGACGGTGGCACGGTCGGTATACTCGCGTCGACTGCCGAGGAGGCCGGCAAGCGGACACACGCACCCGAGGAGCGCCAGCGCGTCCTCCAGGCGGTATACGACGTGACGACGGATGCCAGTAGGTCGTTCGAGGAGCGAACCGAAGCGCTGCTGGCGCTCGTTCGTGAGACCATCGGCACCGAGTACGCGTCGCTCTCGATGGTCGACGGCGACGACTACACCTTCGAACTGGTGGACGCGGAGACGGACCTCCCCGCCGAGTTCGGCGACACGTTCGCTCTCGACGAGACGAACTGCGAGCGCATCGTGGAGACCGAGAAGACGGTCGTCTTCCAGGATATTGCGGCGGACGCGCCGGGGTACGAGGACCGGGCAGCGAACGTCGCACTCGGGCTCTCGTGTTTCCTCGGTGCGCCCGTCGTCGTCGACGGCGACGTGCAGGCGACGTTTTGCTTCTTCGACTCGGAGCCCCGTACGGAGGGGTTCTCGAACTGGGAGGTCACGCTGGTTGACCTCGCCGCCGAGTGGGTCGGCTACGAGCTCACCCAGCAGCGCACCCGAGAGCGACTGGAGCGCCGGCACGACGCGCTCGAGACGTCGCGGCGTCGGTACGAGACGCTCGTCGAGAACGTTCCCAACGGCGCGGTCGCGCTCGTGGACGACGACCTCCGGTACGTGACTGTCGGCGGGTCACCGGTCGACACTGACCACAGCACGGCCGATGACCTCGAAGGCGAGCACGTCGAGGACGTGCTGTCGGCGGAACTGGCGGACGCCGTCGTCCCGCGGTATCGAGCCGCGCTGGACGGTGAGGCGAGTACGTTCGAGCAGGAGCTCGGCGACCGCGTCAACCAGTTCCACGTCTTCCCGGTGTACGACGACGGCGAGGTCACGGCCGCGATGGGGATGTCCCAGGACGTCACCGAGCGCGCGGAGCGCGAACAGCAGCTCGCGCGCTACGAGACCATCTTCGAGACGCTCAACGACGGTATCTACGTCACCGACGAGGACGGCTACTACGAAGCAGTCAACGACCGGTTCGCCGACATCACGGGGTACAGCCGCGCGGAGTTACGCGGCGAGCACGCCTCTCAGTTCGTCGACGAGTCGACGCTGGAGCGCGCCGCCGAGATTCGTGCGGCCGTGGACGACGACGAGACGCCGACCCTGGAGACGACCATCGAGACGAAGCACGGCGACGAGGTCCCCGTCGAGGTGACGTTCTCGTCGCTGGAGACGCGGGACGGCGAACGTCAGCTCGTCGGCGCCGTCCGTGACATCACGGAGCGCCGCGAGCGCCGCCGCCGCATCGAGGAGAGCGAACAGCGGTACCGCACGCTCGTGGAGAACTTCCCGACCGGCGCGGTCGGCCTCTTCGACGACGGCCTCCGGTACACCGCCGTCGGCGGCGAGCTCGTCGACGAGCGCGACGTCTCGCCCGAAGACCGTATCGGTCGCCGCGTCCACGACATCTACCCCGACCACCTCGTCGAGGAGCTCGAGCCACACTTTGAGGCGGCCCTCGACGGCGAGACACAGCACTTCGAGACGTCGTTCCGCGGCAGACACCTGTCCGCTCGCGTGCTCCCGATTCGCGGGTCTGCTGGCGACGTCGACGGCGGGATGCTCGTCGTGCAGGACGTCACCGAGCAGAAAAAACGTGAGCGGGCACTCGCGGACGCGAAAGCCCAGATGGAGGCTGCCGCGGAAGCGGGCGCGGTCGGCACGTGGGAGTGGCACGTCTCCGAGGACCGATTCGTCGCCGACACCGCACTCGCGCGCCTGTTCGGCATCGATCCCGAGCGCGCTCGCGAGGGCGTGCCGCTGGCTGAACTCGTCGACTCGATTCACGAGGACGACCGCAAGCGCGTCGCCGCCGCTATCGACGAGGCAGTCGAGACGTGTGGCGACTACGAGGAGGAGTACCGCGTCTACGACGCGGATGGCGACGTCCGTTGGGTCGTCGCGCGGGGCCACGTCGAGTGCGAGGACGGCGAGGCGGTGACGTTCCCGGGCGCGATTACGGATATCACCGCGCAGAAGCGCGCAGAGCGCGAAATCGAACAGCACCGCGGGCAGCTGGAGACGCTGTTCGAGGTGTTGCCGGTCGGCGTCGTCGTGGCGAACGGCGACGGTGAACTCGTAGAAGCCAACGGCATCGCGAAACGCATCTGGGGCGGCGCGGACTTCGACGCCCAGTCCGTCGAGGAGTACGACCAATACACGGCGTGGTGGGCGGACTCCGGTGAGCGCGTCGCGTCCGACGAGTACGCGCTCGCGCGAGTGCTCGACGGCGAGCCGGTGGTCGAACCGGATGTCTACGACATCGAAGGTGCGGACGGCTCCGAGCGCGTCATCGAGGTGCGCGGAATGCCGGTGTACGACGACGGCGAGGTCACCCGCGGAGTCATCACCATGACCGACGTTACCGAGCGCGCTGAACGCGACCGTACGCTCGAACGCCGCGCCCATCAACAGCGGGTCGTCGCCGACCTCGGGCAGCGCGCGCTCGACACCGACAACCTCGACGAACTGATGGCGCAAGCCACTGAGCAGGTGGCTGACGCCCTCGAAAACGACTACTGCAAGGTGTTGGACCTCGACGACGACGCGCGCGAACTGTTGTTGCGGCAGGGCGTCGGCTGGGACGACGGCATCGTCGGGAACGCGACGGTGGACGCCGACGACAACTCCCAGGCCGGCTATACGCTGCTCTCCGAGGAGCCCGTCGTCGTTGACGACCTCACCGCCGAAGACCGATTCAGTGGCCCGGAGTTGCTCACCGACCACGACGTCGAGAGCGGCGTCAGCACCATCATCGGGTCGCCCGAGGCGCCGTGGGGTATCCTCGGTACGCACGACACCAGCCACAAGCAGTTCTCTGCGGAGGACGTCAACTTCGTGCAGAGCGTCGCGAACATCCTCGCGGACGCCATCGAACGCGAGCGCTACGACGCCGAGCGCGAACAGCTCGTCGCGGACTTAGCGGAGTCCAACGAACGCCTCGAACAGTTCGCGTACGCGGCCTCTCACGACCTCCAGGAGCCACTTCGGATGGTCTCCAGCTACCTGTCGCTCATCGAGGACCGGTACGGCGACGTCCTCGACGAAGACGGCCAAGAGTTCCTCGAGTACGCCGTCGACGGTGCCGACCGGATGCAGGAGATGATAGACGCGCTGCTGGAGTACTCTCGCGTGGAGCGCGGGGCGGCGTTCGAGCCGGTCGACCTCGACGCGGTGTTCGCGGACGTCTGCCGCGACTTCGAAGTCAAAATCGTTGACAGCGACGCGATCGTCGTCGCCGAGTCGTTGCCGACGGTGTCGGGCGCTGAGGACCAGCTCCGGCAGGTGTTCGGGAACCTCTTGAGCAACGCCATCGAGTACAGCGAGGAGCCGCCGACGGTCCGCGTCTCCGCCGAGCGCGACGGCGACGAGTGGGTGTTCGCGGTTAGCGACGACGGCATCGGTATCGACCCCGAGCACGCCGACCGCATCTTCGAGGTGTTTCAGCGGCTCCACACGCACGACGAACACCCGGGGACGGGCGTCGGGCTCGCGCTCGTCCAGCGCATCGTCGAACGCCACGGCGGCGACGTCTGGGTGGAGTCGACTGTCGGCGAGGGGGCAACGTTTTACTTCAGTATCCCAGATGGGGAGCAACGCGATGATTGAGCACCGCGACGGCGAGCCCGTCGACATCCTGTTGGTGGAAGACAACCCTGGCGACGTGCGCCTCACGCGCGAGGCCTTCGAAGAAGCCCGTATCAACAACGACCTCCACGACGTCAACGACGGCGAAGCCGCGCTCGACTTCCTCCACCAGCGCGGCGACCACGCTGACGCCCCGCGTCCCGACCTGGTTCTGCTCGACCTGAACCTCCCGAAAGTGAACGGCCTCGACGTCCTCGAGGAGGTGAAGTCCGACGACGACCTGCGGACGATTCCGGTCGTCGTGCTCACGAGCTCCGAGGCGGAGGAGGACGTCGTGCAGAGCTACGAGCAGCACACGAACGCGTACCTCACGAAACCCATCGACCCCAGCGAGTTCGTCGACGTCATCCGGTCGTTCGAGCGGTTCTGGCTGACGCTCGTCGAACTCCCACCGGACCCCGAATAACAGGCATGAGCGACGACCACCCCCGAATCCTGCTGGTCGAGGACAACCCCGGTGACGCTCGCTACATCCGTGAGCTGCTCGACGACGCCGTCTCGCTGGAAGCGCGCTCGTTCGACGGCGACGTGCTCGTAGACCGCGACGACCGCGAGGCCGACGACCCAATCGTTCACGAGACGCGTCTCGAAGACGCTCTTACCTACCTCGACGACGCCGACGCCGACGTCGTTCTCCTCGACCTTGGGCTCCCGGACAGCACAGGCCTGGAGACGCTCACGACGCTGCTCGACCACGACGCGGGGGTGCCGGTCGTCGTTCTCACCGGGCTCACCGACCGCGAGGTCGGGATGGAGGCGCTACGTCGGGGCGCCGAGGAGTTCCTCGTAAAAGACGAAATCAACCCCGAGTTGCTCGTGCGCTCGATTCACCACGCCATCGAGCGACGCGCGCACCGCCGCGAGCAGAAGCGTTACGAGACGCTCATCGAGGAGTCCACGGACGTCAACGCCATCGTCGACCCGGACGGGACAGTCCAGTACGTCACGCCCTCCGTAGAGCACGTACTCGGGTACGACCCCGACGAGCTGGTCGGCGAGAACGCCTTCGACTACATCCATCCCGACGACCGCAACGCGGTCCACGAGGAATTCGAGCGGCTCGCCACCGACCCCGACTACCGCGCAACCGTCGACTTCCGGTTCCAGTGTACGGACGACTCGTGGGTGTTCCTGAACGCGCGCGGTCGGGACCTTCGCGACGAGCCGGCGATAGGTGGATTCGTCGTCTACACCCGTGACGTCACCGAGCAACGCGAGTACGAGCGCCGGCTCGAATCCCAGCGCGAGCGCCTCGCCGCGCTGAACCAACTGAACGACGTCGTCCACGGCGTCGCGGGCGCGGTGGTCGATCAGTCCACGCGCGAGGAAATCGACCGCATCACCTGCGAGCGCCTCGCGAAGTCGCCGTCCTACGAGTTCGCGTGGGTCGGCGAACCCGACCCCGAGACTCAGGAGGTGAACGTGCGAGCGAGCGCCGGCACCGACGGCTACCTCGACGAAGTATCGCTGTCCGTCGACCCCGACGACTCGGCCAGCGAAGGCCCGACCGGGCGTGCACTGCGTACCGGCGAGATGCAGACCATCCTCGACGTCCACGACGACAGCGACTACGAGCAGTGGCGCGACGTCGCCGACGACTACGACTTCCAGTCGTCGGCCGCTATCCCGATTCGTCACGAGGACACCACGTACGGCGTGCTGAACGTGTACGCAAACCGCTCGGACGCGTTCCGCGAGCAGGAGCGGACTGTCGTCGAGCACCTCGGCCACCTCGTCGGACACGCCATCGCGGCCGCCGAACGAAAGCAGGCGCTGATGAGCGACGCGGTCGTCGAACTGGAGTTTCGCATTCGCGAGATTGCGGACGCAATCGGCGACGGTACGGTGCCGGAGACGCCGATAGAGCTGGAGCGGACGATTTCCGTCGACGACGAGTTCCTCGTCTACGGGACGGTCGCCGAGGACGGAATCAGCGAGGTCGAACGGCTAGCAGAGACGGCGCCGTTCTGGGAGTCAGTCACCGTCATCGGCGAGCACGTCGACGGCGTTCGGTTCGAACTTCGCCTCTCGGACCCGCCGCTGATGTCCACGGTGGCGTCGCTGGGCGGGTCGGTTCGTCGGGCCGTCATCGGGGAAGACCTCCGGTTGACCGCGCAATTCCCGCAGGATACGGACGTTCGAGAGGTCGTCGACGCGCTGCAGGACGAGTACGACTCCGCGGAGGCCGTGGCACGTCGGCAGGTCACCGAGCGCGACGAGCGGCCGGGCCACCTCGCCGACGTCTGGTCGGAGGAACTGACCGACCGCCAGCGCACCGTCGTCGAGACGGCGTACTTCGCGGGGTTCTTCGAGTGGCCGCGCGCGACAAGCGGTGAGGATGTCGCGGCGTCGCTAGATATCTCCGGGCCGACGTTCTCACAGCACCTGCGCGCCGCCGAGAACAAGATTTTCGCGCGCCTCGTCGGCGACGACGCCGACGACTTGGGGGACTAGAACTGCGGGAGCGAGAGCGGCACCGACCCCTTCGTGTAGCCGTCTACGGAGCCGTCGGGCCGCAATCGGAAGACGACTGCGGGTCGGTGGCCGACGTCTGGCTGTTCGCCGCGAATGCGGCGCCACTCATCGTCGGGGAACGACGAACAGTCCACGAACAGGACGGCACCGCCGCCGTGCTCCTCCAGCTGGCCGCTGGTCTTCGTCTCCGCGGTCTCCTTGACTGCCCTGATTGGCGTGTTGGCGGCGCGGTCGTTTGTTGGCACCGGCCGCGTCACCTCCACGAGGACGCCGTGTTCGCCCTCGCGGTCCGCGCGGAAGTCCAGCGAATGACCGGTCGTCACCTCGATTTCGGGGGTGACCTCGTAGCCGGCTTCGTGGAGCAGCCACGCGGCGTGGAACTCGCTCATCGCGGCGCTCGCGCGCGCCAGGTCGAGGAACTCGGAGGTGCCGAGCTTGCCGGCCATCACGTGCCGCTCGTCGTCGAGGATGCCGGTGTCGAGGAACCACTCGTAGAACGAGAGGACGGCCTCGGGGTCGGCGTCCGGGAAGCCCGCTGCGTGCTCGCTGAAGAACGCGCGGGTCGTCTCACGGCCGTCCTTCGACATGAACACGGGGAGGAAGAACCACGACAGTTTGGGGTACTCGGCGAGCCACGGGTCCTCGTCGTGGAGTTCCGCGAGGAATTCGCGTTGCGCCCACTCGGAGACGTCGTCTGGGGCTTCGGCGAACGACTGCTTGTCCGTCCGCCACAGCACTTCCGGCGTCTCGGTGTTGCCCAGCCACCACCCGCCGTCGTGGTTCCAACAGAACAGCGCGGTGTCGCCGTTGTCCATGTCGAAGCGCCGTGCGTCGTACCCGGAGGGGGGTTTGAACCACGGCGTCGAACTACTCGCGCCGAGGTTGTCGTCGAGGTTCCGGTAGAGTTGGTCGTGGACGCGGTCGGCACTCCACGACGCCGTCGACCGCCGGAACCGCAACGGTTTCGCCACGCGTAGAATAGGGCTGCGGCAGGGATGAGTCTGTCGTCGCGGCGTCCGTGGCCGGTAACTAGACGAGTTCGAGTTCGTCGGGCCGGTACGTGACGGCGTCGCGGCCGTAGTCGTCGAAGCGCACGACGACTCGTGGCTCGTCGCTGCCGGGCTGGACGTCGGTGACGACGCCGTCGTCGCCGTAGTGTTCGTGGTGCTGGTAGCCGTGGACGGCGAGCTTCGCTTTGTCTGCCGACTGCCGAACGACGCGTACCGGTTGCCCTAGCCGCAGGTCTGCCTTCGAGTGTGCCATGTCAATTCATAGCACGCCATTCGGTATGAGTGTTTCGGCGGTTTCGCCGGTCCGAGCGAATATATTCGGGGGAACACGCACCCACTACGGCTACAAATCACCGACCGCAATGGCAGCGAAAACACTCGACTTGCGCGACGTCCCGCCGCCCGAACGCCATCCCCAGATTCACGACGCGTTCGAAGAGTTAGACAGCGGCGAGGCGCTCAAACTCGTCAACGACCACGAACCAAAGCCGCTGTTCTACGAGCTGCAGGCGGAAGTTGAATCCTTCGACGCGGACGCTTACGAGGTCGAACAGCGCGGCCCCAGCGAGTTCGTCGCGAAGCTCCCCAAGGTGTGACGTAGGGACTTCCTCCTGCGTCGTGCCCACTTCCGCCCGCCGGCGCCACGCCGGCACTCCTGTTCCCATCACCACTTCGGCGCTGCACGCGGTGCCGACTGCAGGCACAGCCGGTTAGGCGTTGTCGCTCTCGGTGTCGGCCGGCTTCTCCATCGTGACGCGGTGTGGAGCGTAGCCGCGGCGCTCGTAGAGGCGCCGTGCGGCCTCGTTGTTCCACAGCGCTTCGACGGCGAGTACGTCCGCACCGGCCTCGCAAAGCTGGTTCTCCGCGTAATCGAGGAGTTTTGACCCGACACCTTCGCCGCGCACGTCAGACAGCACGTAGACGTTGTCCACGACTCCCCGGGTGGCGTCCGTCTCGAAGAACCCGGTCTCGACGTGGAACATCACGAACCCGACGGGCCGGCCGCTGCTCCGGGCGACTGCGCAGTCGCCAGTGTGGACGTACTGAGCGACGAGGTCACGGGCCTGCTCGCGGTTCTCCACGGCGAGTAAGTGCGAGCCGTGCGCGCGCTGCTCGCGAGCCAGCGCAACCCATAGCTCCGTGACGGCCCCGACGTCGTCACCGGTCGCAGCCGTCACCTCCATCAGCGTTCCTCCACGGCCGTCGGGGCGACCGACGTCATCGCAGCGCCTCCACGGCCGGTAGCGGCTCGGCCGTGAGCAGTCGGAGGGCCGCACCGCCGCCCGTGCTCACGTGGTCGAACCCGGAGAGGTCGAACTTCCGGATGGCCGCAGCCGTGTCGCCGCCGCCGACGAGGGTGAACTCCGCAGCCGTCGCCGCCTCGAAGATGCCGCGCGTGCCGTCCGCGAACGTCTCGTCCTCGAAGACGCCCGCTGGTCCGTTCAGGACCGCTGTTCCGGTCGCTTCGAGGACATCCGCGTACGCGTCGACGGTGTCGCTACCGACGTCCTGAATGGGTTCGTTGCGCCCCGGCGGGAGCGATTCGACGTCGAGTTCGACGCGCTCGCCGTCGCGTTCGACGGCAACGTCCTCGGGTACGTGGATGGTGTTGCCGTACGCCCGGAGAAGGAGTTCCGCGCGCTCGATTTCGGTCTCGTAGCCGTTATCCTGGATGAACTCCGTGCTCGCGCGCCCGATGTCCACGCCGGCCGCCGCGAGGAAGACGTTCGCCACGACGCCGGTCACGAGCACGTCCTTGGCGAGGCCGTTCGCGAGCGCGTGCTCGATGACTGACACCGAGTCTGGGACTTTCGCGCCACCGACGACGTACGTCCGCGGCGTCGGCGTGTCCTCGATGGCGCCCAACACATCCAGTTCCGACTCCATCACGCGACCGGCATACGACGGCAGCCGCTCGGGGAATCCAACCAACGACGGCTGCGAGCGGTGTGCGGCCGCGAACGCGTCGTTGACGTACGCGTCCAGCACGGGGGCGAGTCGCGCGACAAGGAACGTCTCCGCGGCGCGCTCCGGTTCGAATTCCATGTACTCCTCGCTGTAGAACCGCGTATTCTCGAGGAGTACCGCCGTGCCCGAATCGAGGGCGTCAACGGCGTCCCGCGCCTCCGCGGAGAACGTCGCGTCGCAGTACGAGACTGGGTTGTTGAGTAGTTCGTCGAGCCGGTCGGCGTGCGCTTCGAGGCGTTCGAACTCGTCGCCACCCGGCCGCCCTTGATGGGCGAGACTCGCGCCGCGCGCGCCGCGGTCGAGCAGTTCGTCGAGCGTGCCCAGGTGGGCACGCAGCCGCGCGTCGTCGGCGAGCG
>CAXREU010000199.1:0-21724 GCA_964229715.1 Halobacterium sp. | reverse complement strand
GGGCGAGGCCGACGACGCCGCAGGCGTCGGTGAGGAGGTCGACGCCCGTCTCGAAGTCCGGGACGTCGCGGGCGACGAAACACGGGCCGTCGTTGCCGATGAGGTCCGCGAAAACCGCGTCGGGTGTGTCGTAGGCGGTGTCGGGATGGGCGACGACGCTACGTGCGATGTGTGGGCGGCCCAGTCCCTCGCGGGGTTCGACGTCCAGCGAGACGCCGAGTTCGGCCTCGACGTGCTCGATGATGGCGCGGCCGCGTGCGACCCGGTCGCGCTGGATGCGCTCGGTCTCGGCGACGAGCGCGTCCGTGGGGGTGACGCCGTAGCCGAGCAGGTCGAGGCGCTGGTCGCCGGCCGCGACGCGGCGGTCGAGGCCGGCGACGACTTCGACGCCGTCGCGCTCGGCGACGGGTGCGTCGAAGCCGGGGTGGATGCGGTCGTGGTCGGTGACCGCGACGGCGCTGACGCCGGCCTCGCTGGCGGCCGCAGGCACCTCGTCGAGCGTGAGCGTGCCGTCGGAGTGCTGTGTGTGGACGTGGAGGTCCGCGTAGACCATACTAGCACGCCGGGACGCCGGCACCTAAACGAACTGGTGTGATTCGTCTTGGCATACAATCCCCCTTAGACAACTTAAATTCTTCATCATCGTTCATGGGCAACGTACTTGTGTGTCGTGAAAGTTCGTGATGTTGATGACACTCCGAGAGACCGCCGACGTCCTCGCGTCGCAGAGCTACCCGCTGACCGCCGACGAGCTGGCCGACGCCATCGGGGACCACGAGCTCGCCCACCCCGACGGCAGCGAGCGCCTCGAATCCGTCATCGAGCGCACCGGCGAGACGCACTTCGAGGACGCTCAGGACGCGACGTTCGCGGTGTACAGCGCCCTCGATGCCGACGCGGTCGGGCGCATCGGGTACAGCGACCGCGACCCGACGCCGATGGGGACCGACGGCCCCGGCCAGGTTTCGTTCTAGGCCGAGGGTGTGAGCATCCGTTACATTCATAGTAACAAACTTCCAAGGGTGAGTGTAGTTACCATGTCAATGGGTGCCTATGACGACGCCGAACACGAGCGCCGCGAAGCGAAGACCAACAACGTCGAGGTCGCCGACGACGACACCCGTACGACCTACGAGGGGTCAGTGGAGTTCGAGGACGGCGACTCCGCCGAGGACCTCATCGACCAGTTCCGGCAACTGCAGTCGAACTAACCGTCCTGTTTTATCGCGAGCAGCGACGCGGTAGCGACGAGTACGACCGCAGCGACGTGGCCGGCGACGGCGACCACCAGCGGCGGGTGCGTCCACACGAACGGCAGCAGCACGGTCTGGAGCGCGCCGAACGCCAGCGTCCGCCGGTCGACCGCGCGCACCACGGCAGCGGTGTCGGCGTCGAAGTCGTAGGCGAGCGACCGCCAGAGCGCGACGACCGCCGCCCACCAGCCCGTGCCGATGCGGTAGCAGACGTCCCAGAGCACGAGCAGTGCGAACGCCGCGGGGAGCACGGGCGGTCGCTCGCCGAGCAGCGCCGCGAACAGCGTCGCGCCGTCCCGCGGGTCGTAGACGAACAGGTACGTGAGGAGGGCGACGTACGCGACGACGCCGAGTACGACCTCGATGCTGGACGCGAACAGCAGCCGCCGGTAGCGCACCGGCACGCCGGGATTCCGGGCACGCCGGCCGATGTCGAGCATGAACGCGCTCCCCGCCGCGGCGACGAGGACGGCGGCGGTGCCCGGGACAACGGTGCCGGGGAGGTCGTAGGCGAACGCGAGCGCGAGCAACACCGCCTCGAAACCCGCGAACTGGACGAGCACGGCGGTGCGGTCGGCGACGTCGACGCCGGGAATCGCGCCGACGATGCTCTCGTACACCCACGCCTCGCCGTAGACCGCCTGCGTCCGCTCGCGGTCCCCGTCACCCATCGACGGCCTCCCCGTACTCGCGGAGCGCCCGCCGGGCAGCGTCCTCGAAGGACGTCAGTTCGATGGGAATCACGTCCCTGATACGGTGGTCAGCGACGACGACGGGGTTCTTCAGGCCGTGAATCAACGGGTGGGCGACGGACCGGGGGACGTCAGTCACGAGGTCCACCCAGTACGTCGAGAGCCGCGGCGAGAGCACGGGAACTGGGAGGACGAAGAGGCGTTTGCCCGCGAGTTCGGCGGTCCGTTCGAGCATCGTTTCGTAGGACAGCACCTGCGGCCCGCCGATTTCGTACGTCTCACCCGCGGTCTCGGGATGGTCGAGGACGCCCACGAGGTAGGCGACGACGTCGCGGACGGCGATGGGCTGGCAGGGCGTGCGCACCCACTTCGGCGTCACCATCACGGGGAGCTTGTCGACGAGCTGGTAGACGACGTCGAAGCCCGCGCTCCCCGCGCCGACGATGACCGCGGCGCGCAGCGTCGTGAGGTCGAAGGCGGCGTCCGCGCGCACGGCCTCGACTTCGCGCCGCGAGGCGAGGTGCGGGGAGAGGTCGTCGCCGGTCTCCCCGAGACCGCCGAGGTAGACCACCCGGGAGACGCCGGCGGCGTCGGCGGCCGCCGCGAAGTTCCGGGCGGCGCGCCGGTCGCGCTCGGCGAAGTCGCCGCCGGAGCCCATCGAGTGCACGAGGTAGTATGCGGCGTCGACGCCGTCGAAGACGCCGACGAGTGAGTCGGCATCGAGCAGGTCGCCGGCGACGACATCGACGCCCTCGGGAGCGTCGTAGCGGTCGGGGTCGCGGACGAGCGCCCGGACGTCGTGGCCGGCAGCGACGAGTTCGGGGACGAGGTGGCCGCCGACGAAGCCGGTGGCACCTGTGACGAGCACGCGCATACGGGAACGTGGGGCTGTGGTCGCTTAACTGTCGAGGGCGTGCCAGCCGAAAGAGTTTGCCGGCTCGCCCCCAAGTGGAGGTATGAGCGAGCGCTGCGAGGGCTGTGGCGACAGCGTCCGGGTCGCCGGCGGCATCGGCGACATCTGGACGATGGACCCCACTGGCACCGGTGGGATGACGCTGGACTTCGCGGATAGTTCCGAGTTCTTCCTCTGTTTCGACTGCATCGACGCGCTGCCGGACGAACCGGATGCGGGCGACGTAGCCGCGCTCGGCGAGCAGTGACGTTATCCGAGCGGCCCGCTTGCTTCCGACAGTGAATCCCGAGCGCATCGTGGGGGAGTTCCCCGCCCCCGAGTTCCGCGGCGCCCAACAGCGGGCGCTGCGGGACGTCCGCGACGCGTTCGATGCGAGCAACGACGTGGTGCTGGTGCGCGCGCCCACCGGCAGCGGGAAGAGCCTCATCGCGCGCGCCATCATGGGCTGCGCGCGCCGCGTCGAGGACGCCGACCCCGTTGACCCGACCGGCGCGTACTACACGACGCCGCAGGTCTCCCAACTGGACGACGTCGCCGAGGACGACCTGCTCGACGACCTCAAGCTCATCCGCGGGAAATCCAACTACACCTGTATTCTGCCTGGCGAGGAGGACACGCCGGTCGACCGCGCGCCTTGCGCCCGCGAGCGCGGCTACGACTGCGCGGTCAAACACCGCTGCCCGTACTTCTCGGACCGCGCCATCGCCTCCTCGCGGGAGTACGCCGCGATGACGCTGGCGTACTTCATGCGCACCGCCGGCTCGGAGGTGTTCCGCAAGCGCGACGTCTGCGTCATCGACGAAGCCCACGGCCTCGCGGAGTGGGCGGAGATGTACGCGACCATCGACCTGAACGAGCACACGGTCCCCGTCTGGGCGGACGTGCGCGTGCCGGACGTGGACGGCGACCCGGACGCCGCGGTGAACTTCGCCGAACACCTCGTGCGGACCTGCGAGAGCGCGAAGGACGAACTGCTCGGGCAGGACGAACTCACGCCCGAGGAGGCCGGGAAACGGGACCGCCTCCAGGAGCTCATCTCGGAGCTGAACTGGTTCGTGGAGGACTACAAGGACCCCGAGTCCGCGACCACGTGGGTCGTCGATGCGGACGAGCAGTCGGTGACGGTGAAGCCGATGGACCCCGAGCGCTACCTCAAACACACGGTGTGGGACCGCGCGAACAAGTTCGCGCTCCTCTCGGCGACGATTCTGAACAAGGAGGCGTTCTGTCGGAGCGTCGGCCTCGACCCGTCGAACGTCGCGCTCGTCGACGTCGAACACACGTTCCCCTTAGAGAACCGCCCGCTGTACGACGTCACGCAGGGGAAGATGACCTACGAGGACCGCGACCAGACGCTCCCGAAGGTCGCCGAGACGGTAGTGCGCGTGATGGCCCACCACCCCGACGAGAAGGGCATCGTGCACGCCCACTCCTACGACATCGCGGAGAAACTCGCGGGCCACCTCGAGGAGTTCGGGGTCAGCGACCGCGTGCGCACGCACGACTCGGCCACCCGGGACGCCGAACTGGAGCGCTGGAAGGCAAGCGACGACCCCGAGGTGTTCGTCGCGGTGAAGATGGAGGAAGCCCTCGACCTGAAGTACGACCTCGGGCGCTGGCAGGTGCTGTGCAAAGCCCCGTTCCTGAACACGAACGACTCCCGGGTGGCCGCGCGGCTCGCGGACGGCCAGTGGTCGTGGTACTACCGGACGGCGCTCCAGACCGTGATTCAGGGCTGCGGGCGGGTCGTCCGCGCGCCCGACGACCACGGCGCGACCTACATCGCGGACTCGAGCATCCTCGACCTCTTCGACCGCGCGCGCACCGACATGCCGCCGTGGTTCCGCGACCAGGTGGACGTGAGGACGACGCCCGACCTCCCCGAACCGGACGCGGCCGCCGCGCTCGCCGCTAGTTCGGGCGACATCGACCAAGTCGAACCGACGTACACCAGCGGGTCGAGTACGTCGGCGGACGCGAGTGCGAACGCGAGCGGGCAGCACAGCGCGAGCAACGACCGCGATAGTAGCGACGACCGCAGTTCGCGCTCCGAAAGCCCGCTCGCGGATGTCTGGGACGCCGAGTAGCTAGAAGAAGGAGAGGCCGTAGACGAGTGAGGAGCCCAACATCAGCACGGTGAGGAAGATGGCGAGTATCTGGTCCCGCGTCATACCCGCATCGTGGGGTTCGCCCGCCAAAGCCGTACTGGTTACGCGACCCGGGCGTCCAGCACGACGTGGGCGACGCCCGCGCTGTGGGACTTCACATGCCGCCGCGCCTCGATGTCGACGCTGCGGCCGGCGCGCTCGCAGCCCGCACGGAGCCGCGATTCGGGCCGTTCCCACAGTTCGGCCTCGGGGACGGCGCTGTGGACGTGGAGCACACCCCCAGAGACGAGGTTGTCGAGCGCGGCGTCCAGATAGCCCGGGCCGCCGTCGCTCGTTTCCACCCCGTCGACGGGACCGCCGCCGAGCGCGTCGTAGTAGCCCATAACGACGCGGTCGGCCTCGGTGTCGACATCGCGGCAGTCCCCGAGCACGCAGTCTAAATTCTCGCTGACGCCGTTGAGCTGTGCGTTCTCGGCGAGGTAGCGGAACGACTCGGGGTTCTTCTCGACGGCGGTGACGTGAGCGCCGGCGCGCGCCATCGGGAGCGCGAAGTAGCCGATACCCGCGAACATGTCGAGGACGCGCTCGCCGCCGCCAGCGATGTCGCCCATGTGGGCGCGCTCGGCCTTGTTCCCCGGCGCGAACATCACGCGCGAGAGGTCGAGGGCGTACCTCGTGCCGTGTTCGGTGTGGACGGTCTCGGTGTCGCCTTCGCCCGCGACGACGGAGACGTCGGGTTCGCGGTGTTCGCCGTCGATGCCGCCGCGCGCGAGCACAGTGTCGGCTTCGCTGTGGAGGGCGAGCAGCGCGTCGCCGACCTCTCCGGGACGCGGGCAGTCGGTGAAGTCGGCGAGAATCACGGTGCCGACGACCGCCCACGACGACGGCGCGCGGTCGCGCTCGGCCTCGCTCCAGCCGCGCTCGCGGAGCAACTCGTCGAGGCCGGGCGCGCGCAACTCGGGGTTCTCCTGCTCGATGACGCGCTCGAAACGCGTCTCACTCGGGCGCTCCGTGACCGGAAGTTCCACGCGGTCGGCGTCGTGTTCGCGGACTTTCCGCGCGTCGTCGTAGACGCCCTCGGCTTCGAGGTCGGCGATACGGGATTCAGAATCGGGTTTCGGGACGACGACGGCGAGCGCCATCAGGCCTCGGGGAGGACGTGGAGACCGGCGCGGGACTTGAACGCTGGGACGGTGCTGGCGTCGGCGTCCACGTAGTCCGGGCGCGGGACGGTCTTGGACTCGTAGGTCTCGGGGTCGAGAATCTGGACGGCGTTGTCGTCCTCGACGGTGACGACGGTGGCGTCCGAGGCGTCGTCTATCGAGCCGAGCTTCCGGGCGTCGGGCGCGTCACCGTCCTCGTAGCTCGCCTCGTAGGGTTCGCCCGTAGTGACGCGGACGCCCTTGAGGTTGCCGTGGACCGAGCGCACGAGCACGGGGCCGCCGTCGTCGTCCGCGAGGTCGATGACATCGCCGGGCGTGAACTCGGGGAGGCGGACGGCGTAGGTCACGCGGTAGACCTCGTTGCCGTCCTCGTCCTCGGTGACGAGCTTCTCGTGGTCCTCGAAGCCGCCGCCGAACTCCTCGACGAGCTTGTTCGCGAGCTTCAGCCCGATTTTGTTCGTCGAGAGCTTGAGGTCAATGCCGGACTCGGCCTCCGAGACGTCCGTGACGAAGGCGTTTCGGTCGCCCGTGTCCTCCATGTCCGCGACGATTTGGTTGGCGAGCTCGGTCGCGCGCTCGGTCTCCTCGGTGGTGGGGTCGCGGCCGACGGCTCGCACCTGCACGATGGACGCGAACGAGTCGCCCGCGATGCGGCCACACCGCTTGCACGTCTGGCGGCTCACCTTCACCGGAACGACGACCTCCTCGGTCTGGACCTCGCCACGGACGACGCCCGAGAACAGACAGTGCATTCGGATGGTGTTCTGGTCGACCTGCTCGGGGCGGACCTCCCAGTCGACGTCCTCGGCCTCAACGTGGACCGCCAGCGCCTCGCTGGTCTCCTCGATGGCGACGTCGGTGTAGTCGTCGGCGTCGACGTCGACCCAGCGGTTCCCGCGGTGGACCGCGCCGCAGCGCGCGCACACCATCACTTCGATGCGTTCGGGCGCGTCTACGAACTCGAAGTCCTCGAAGTAGCAGGCGTCACACAGCGAGCGCTCGCGACGGGTGACACCATCGCCGTCCCCGTCGGCGGCGTCGATGGCGTCGCCGCAGCGGGGGCAGAACGTGCCTGCGTCAGTCATACACCGAGGTAGGCTGCGCTGCCTGTTAAGTTGCCCGTCGCGCGCTCGCCGGACGACCGGCGGGCGGTCGTGCCCGCCAGTTTCACTTTCAATCCGGTGTATACGAGGCTTTATGATGCGGTGGGGACAACCCCTGTGTACATGCCCGAAGCAGACCTCGAGGAACTCCCCGGCGTCGGCCCCGCGACCGCGGAGAAACTCCGAGAGAACGGATTCGAGTCGTTCCAGAGCATCGCCGTCGCGTCCGCCGGCGAACTCTCCAACACCGCAGACATCGGCGACAGCACCGCCGCAGACGTCATCCAGGGCGCCCGCGAAGCCGCCGACGTCGGCGGCTTCGAGACCGGCGCGACCGTCCTCGAACGCCGCGAACAGATTGGCAAGCTCACCTGGAACGTCCCCGAAATCGACGAGATGCTCGGCGGCGGCATCGAGACCCAGTCCATCTCGGAAGTGTACGGCGAGTTCGGCGCCGGCAAATCCCAGGTCACCCACCAGCTCTCGGTGAACGTCCAACTCCCCCAGGAGCAGGGCGGGCTGCGCGGCCGCGCCATTTTCATCGACTCCGAGGACACGTTCCGCCCCGAGCGCATCGACGACATGGTACGCGGGCTCAGCGACGAGAAGATTCAGGCCGCAATGGACGACCGCGACATCGAGGGCTCTCCCGACGACGAGGAGGCCATGGAAGCGCTCGTCGAGGAGTTCCTCGACAAAATCCACGTCGCGAAAGGCTTCAACTCCAACCACCAGATGCTGCTCGCGGAGAAGGCCCAGGAGATTGCCTCCGAGTACGAGGATGACGAGTACCCAGTTCGCCTGCTCTGCGTCGACTCCCTGACCGCGCACTTCCGCGCGGAGTACGTCGGCCGCGGCGAGCTCGCCGACCGCCAGCAGAAGCTCAACAAACACCTCCACGACCTCGACAAGGTCGGGAACCTCTACAACGCCGCCGTCGTCGTCACCAACCAGGTGCAGTCCAACCCCGACTCGTTCTTCGGTGACCCGACCAAACCCATCGGCGGCAACATCCTCGGCCACAAGTCCACGTTCCGGATGTACCTCCGGAAGTCCAAGAACGACAAGCGCATCGTCAAGCTCGTCGACGCGCCAAACCTCGCCGACGGCGAAGCCGTTATGCGCGTCCAGGACGGCGGGATTAGGCCGGAATAAAACCCACTTGTTGCTGTGGGAGGGCGCCTGCGGCACCCTCCGCTGCTCACGGGCGCGGAGCGCCCGCTCGCACGGCCAGCGAGACCGTCGGTCTCGCGGATGGTTACTTTCGACTGGTCGGTTATCGTTCCATCAGCGTCGAGACGCGGGCGTTCTCCTTGAGTTCGATGCCGCCCTCGGGGACGGTCAACGGCATCGGGCCGAGTTCTGTAGTGACAATAGAGGGGTGGGAGGCGCCGTTCTCGCGGAGTTCGCGGCGAGTCTGGACGCGCAGCGGCGCGCCCTCGCGCAGCGACTCGTTGAACTCGATGAGATACGTGCCGGCCTTCAGCGTCCACCACTCGTACTCGTCGGCGGAGTCGCGGAGCGCGGACGCGAGCGGGCGGCGGTCCGCCTCGGCGAACTCGTCGCCGCCGAAATCGAGGTGGCCGCGCTCGGCGACCTCGGAGACGTCTGCGACAGTCAAGTCGACTCCGTACTCGTGGACCTGGGTCTCCTCGTGGACGATGCCGTCGACGCGGTCGACGATGGCTTCCCCGGGCATAACGGGGCGGAGATACGGAGACCACCGAGAAAAGGTGTATGGCAGTCAATCCCCACCACGGACGACGTGCCCGTACTTGAGTAGGGAGACGAACACGACGCCGCCGAGGACGTTTCCGGCTGTGGCGAACACGAGAAAACGGCCGTAGGTAACGGGGCTGACGACGCCCGAGGCCACACCGAGGAGCACTTCGACGCTGCCAGCGATACAGTGCGGGAGGTGGGCGATACCGATGGTGGCAGCGACCAGCCACACGAAAAACGCACGGCTGAGCGTCTCCTGGGCGGCCGCGACCAGCCACGACATCAGCCCCATCAGCCAGCCGGCGAGCACGGCGCCCGCGAACAGCGCTGCGTTCCCGTGGGCGACCAGTGGCGTGGCGACCGCCTCGAACGCCGCGGCGTCGGCGATACCGTACGCCGGCGCGACGACGACGGCGATGCCCGCGAACACCGCACCGCCGACGACGTTGGCCGCGAACACGACGCCCCAGAGCCGGGCCAGCGACTGCCAGGTTGCGCGCCCGTCCAGCACCGGAAGAACGGCGAGCGTCGTGTGTTCGGTGAACAGCTCCGACCGGCCGATGACGACGAACACGAACCCGACCGCGTAGGCGTTCGCGAGCGCTATCTCGAGTACCGGGTCGCCCCACTGGCCCGCGGCGAGCGCGACCACCACCGCCATCAACAGCGGCCCGAACCCGATGTCGAGCCCCGCGGAGAGCGCGGAGAGCGCGAGGCCGTCCGTCGGTCGTTCGAGCTCGTTCAGCCCCTCCTCGAGCTGTTGGTCGAGAATCCCGGTCGAGGACGCCTGTTCGTCTGCCGACGTCGACCCGGTCGCGTCACCCATGGAAGTGATGGTAACGGCGACCAGCGTCAAAAACTCCCCCGGCCGCGTGGCGCAAGCCTCCTATCCCCCGACTGCGTAGCCGTGGGTATGACAGCGGGCACGGGGTCGGAGTATGTCTAACTCGAACGCGAAAGGGAATCGGAGGGAGCGAGAGCTCGTGAACGCGTTCGACGAGCGCGGCTTCGCGGTGATGCGCGCGCCCGCCAGCGGCGCGGCGACGGAGCGCGAACTCCCGGACGTGCTCGCGGGCGACGGCAACGTGTTCTACGCCGTCGAAGCCAAGTCCAGCGCGGGGGACCCCATCTACCTCACGGGCGAGGAGGTCGAAGCACTCGTCTACTTCAGCCAGAACTTCGGCGCGAAACCCAAGATTGGGGTGCGCTTCGACCGCGAGGACTGGTACTTCTTCCACCCTGCGGACGTCTATCAGACCGACGGCGGGAACTATCGCGTGAAGAAGGAGACCGCCATCGAGGACGGCGAGACGTTCGACGACCTCCGAGGGAACGACGAGGACGACGCGAGGGAAAACGACGTCGAGGACGTGCTGCACGCCGTCGAACAGGGCGTGCTCACGCCCGAGGAAGCGGCGTCGATGCTCGACTAGTCGCGGCGTTCGAGGCGGCCGCGCGGGAACGAGTACCGGCGGAGGTCCTGCGGCGAGATGGCGTCCGGGGAGACGCCGCGCTCTAGCGGGTAGAGTACGTCGACGACGCGGTCGTCGGCGTCGTAGTCGCGGTTTGAGTGGTGGTCGGCGACCGACCAGCCGCGCTCGGCGATGCGGACGTCGCTCGCGCGGTCGTCCGTGGACTCGACGACAACCACGAGCTTGCCGGTCTCACGGTCGACGACGCTCTCGCCGGGGCCGAGCGTGCAGTCCTCGCAGTAGACGGGGTCGGCGGTGTCGCGGGCAACAAAGAGGTCGTCGCCGCAGGCCGCACACGCTGCGTCACGTTCGCCGGGCGCGGGACCCTCGCCGAGCGTGATGTCGATGGCGACGCGGCGCCGGTGCTTGCAGCGGACGCCCCGGAACTGGTGGTCGGGACACGCGCACTCGCCGGCGTCGAGGTCGACGGCGTAGACGTTGCCAGACGGCGACCGGACCTCGTAGGTCCCGTCGCCGAGTGCAGTCACGCGCAGTTCCTCGCGGCGGGCGCGGCGGCTCCGGTCGTCGGGCGGCTGTCGGGGCTTCGTGGAGGGAGCCATACTACAGTGTAGGCGCCGGAGACGCCTAAACCCCGCAAAATCGGGGTGGATATATGGCTCGGAGCCCTACTAGTTTGGACGGCGAATTACCGGCAGTCGCCGGGACGCTGGCCGCGAGCGGCGGCCGGCGTGACGGCTTCGAAGCGCTTTTGCCCGGGCCGACGAAAGCCCGGGGTATGTCTGAAGGGCCCGACGCCCGCCTCGAAGCGGGTATCGCCATCCTGTCTACTCTCGTCTTCATCGCCATCCTCGTGGCCGCCGGCACGATGAACGAGGGGTTCGGGAAGACGGGCGCCTACGGCGTCGTCGGTGCCGTCGTCGTCTTCATTCTCGTGATGGCCGGCGTCGGCTACTGGCTCTCCGGCAAGCAGGGCGAGTAACGCCAGTCCTCCGCGGCCAGTCCGAGCGTCGTCCAGTCACTCGTCGATTCCGGAGATGCGGGCCGCGTGGCCCGTTTTCGCCCCGTGCTCTCGCACCACGTCGGCGGGCGACGCTTCGTCTTTTTCGCGCACGGTTCTGGAGAACGGACACTCCGGGCACTCCACGAGCATCCGAGTCGAGTCCTCGCTCGTCACGTTGAACTGTTGCGGCCGAACGCGCATAAGAACCGGGTCAGGCTTCGGCGTCGTCCGCTTCGACGTCCTCGTTCTCGCGCTCGCGCCAGTCCTCCAAGTCCTCGTCTTCTTCGTCGTCGAGTTTCGCCTCGTAGTACGACAGCGGGTGGTTGATGGCGTCGCAGAGGTCGTCGGGGTTCACGCAGTCCCCGTAGGCCTTCATCGTCGCACAGGACGGCGCCGTGTACTCCGTCGGGCTGGACTCCCCGCGGATGTGGTCGGTCTGGTAGCGGGTCATCTCCTCGCCGAACCCCGGATTCACCTTGTAGATGTCGACGATTTCGTCGGTCGTCAGCCCGATGTTCGCGAGGAAGGTGGTGATGGCGAAGCGGCTGTGGTGCGGGAGGTGTTCGCCGCGCTGCACCTGGTCGAGGAGGTGCTGCATGCACGGCGGGAACAGCTCGGGGACGACGGTGTCGATTTCGCGCGTGAGGTCCATCTCCGAGAGCACGTCCCGGACGGCGGCCGCCGGGCCTTCGAGGGCGTCGGCGACCTCGTCGGGGCCGTTCAGCGGCAGGCCCTCGGCGACCCGGTCCCGGACGGCTTCGCGGAGGAGCGTGTCCAATTCGGGCTCGCTGACGGGGACG
The DNA here is from genome assembly GCA_964229715.1 of Halobacterium sp. Taxonomy (GTDB): domain Archaea; phylum Halobacteriota; class Halobacteria; order Halobacteriales; family Halobacteriaceae; genus Halobacterium. The sequence continues at coordinate 9,537 of CAXREU010000199.1, read as the reverse complement.
CGGCCGTCGTCGAGCGCGCGGTTGACGAGTCGCCACTTGTCCGGGCGCAGCGACGACGACAGCAGGAGGTACGTCGGCACGTCCACGTCGTAGCCGTCCTGCGTGGCGTGGACGTGGCTCGTCAGGTCGAACTCGCGGAGGAGGTCCTTCCGGGAGAGGCTGGCGTCGTCGCCGACGCTCTTGAACTCGGCGTCGTCGGTCTCGTCGGCGGTGAAGCGCTCGTAGGCGGCGTTGGCTTCGGCGTCGGCGTACTTCCGCACGAGCACGTGTTCGTCCACGACCGAGGCGAGCACGCGTGCCACGGGATAGGAGAGCAGTTCCACGCGGTCCGAGCGCGCGCGCTCGCCGACGTCGCCGTTCGTGAGCGACCCGACGACGCGTTCGCGGGCGCGCTCGACGACCGCGTCGTCCTCGGCGACGACCGCCGCGAGGTCCACCCCGGCCTCCTGGACCGCCTGCCGGGATTCGCCGAGGAACGGGTAGCGAGCGTGGCGCGCGTTCATCGACTCCTTTCTTGCGAGCGGACGCCGATAAACACCCCGGCTCGGGTCCGCCGCTGGCGACCGAAGGGCTATCGGTGACGGACGGCCAAGGACGGGTATGCTCGCGCGTGGCCCGTGGAAGTGGACGTACGCCCTGCCGGCGGCGGTCGTCGGCGCGGCGCTGTTGTTCGTGTCGTCGCTGTGGGGCGTCGCGGCGCTCGCGCTCGCGGGGTTCGTCATCTGGTTCCACCGCGACCCCGAACGTGCGCCCGAGGGACAGGGCGTCCTCACGCCCGCGGACGGCAAGGTGTCGGTGATTCGCGAGACCGACGACGGCCGCGTCCGCGGGGGCGTGTTCATGAACGGCCACGACGTGCACGTGAACCGCGCGCCGCTCTCCGGCACGGTAGAAGCCGTCGACCACCGCGACGGCGGCCATCGCCCCGCCTTCGACAAGGAGTCCGAGCACAACGAGCGCGTCCGCGTCACGTGCGACGACTACGAAGTAATCCTCATCGCGGGCGCGTTCGCCCGCCGCATCCACCCGTACGTCGAGCCCGGCGACGAACTCACGCGCGGCGACCGCATCAGCCACATCTCCTTTGGCAGCCGCGCGGACGTGATTCTCCCGCCGGAGTACGACCGCGAGGACCTCCTCGTGGAGAGGGGCGAGAAAGTCAGCGCAGGCGAAACGGTGGTGGCGCGCCGCTCGCCAGACCGCGAGTAGGCGGAGACAGAACGGACGCCATCACTATTTTGATGGATACGCGACAACTCTGGGATATGTCCATGAGTCGGTCGTCGATGGGCGGCGGTACCGGCCTCACGACACTCATCGGCTACCTGCTGTTCCTCGCGGCGCTCGGCGTCGCGCTCGTCGCGACCTACCTGGCGCTGACGCCGTGACCAACTGCCGAGCACGTAGCGAACGTTGATAGCTGACGACAAGCATCCGCGAGCGAGCGGTCCGACGGACCCGAGCGAAGCGGTTCACTCTGCGACCGAACGAAGTGAGGGAGCGGAGGCCGACGACTGAGCGGAACGAAGTGAAGCGAAGGAGGAGTGCTTTTAGCGTAGCTTTTGCCAACGAGCGGCCGGAGGCCGCGAGCGTGGTTCGAGAGACGCCTGCGGCGTCTCTCGTCATCTCGAAAGAGCGCAAAGCGCTCTTTCGGCGACAGCAAAAGGTACCTAGTCGGACTGAATCCGCGGCGCGAGCATGTAGGTGACGTGACCCTGTGCTTCGGCGATGTCGAAGTGAATCTTGACCGGGTATTCGTCGCCGAGTTCGAGTTCGACCTCTGCATCCTTCGGGATGGCCTTGTTCATGTCCTTGAGGTAGTCGAGACTGAACAGGCTGTGGGCGTCGCCCGCCTCCAAGTCGATGAGGTCGTCGCGAGTGAGTTCGAGGTGGACGTCGTCGGTGTCGCCTTCCGCGTCGACGTAGAACAGTTCGTCGGCGGCGTCGACGCCGAGCGCGATGTGGTCCGAGACCATGTCGGCGGCGCGGACGGAGCGGTCGATGTCCGCGCCCTCGATGACGACGTTCGCGGAGAGGTCCAGGTCCGGGATATCGGGCTCCTGGCGGATGGAGTCGGGGTCGATGAGCGCGAGCGTGTACTCGAGGCCGTCGATTTGGATGTGGAGCTTCCGGGTCTCCTCGTCGAGCTCGAGCTGGACGAGCTGGTCGGCGTCGGCCATTCCGGCGATGTCCTCGAGCCGGGAGAGGTTGACGCCGATGATGCCGCCGTCGGCTTCATAGGATTCGAACGCGGCCGCCCCGAGGTCGAGGTCGACCATGCCGACGTTCGCGGGGTCGACAGCGCGGATGGAGAGGCCGTCTTCGTCGAGGTGGATTTTGCATTCGTCCACCAGCACGCTCACGGAGTCAAGCGTTTCCCGGAGCGTGTCGGCGCTCACAATCGCCTTGAACATATGCGAACTGCTACGCAATCAGGGACTAAAAAGCCCCACGTTCCGCGTGCGCGCGTAAATCGCGCGACGGTGGCGAGGTCGTCGAAAGCCGGCGGGCGCTACCGGTGGCGGAGTCGCTCGCGGCCGCGAGCGTGTCGGCGGCGGGCTGGACGGGGGCGGTGGCCACGGTTAACCCAGGTTAATCCGGCTTAATCCGACGCCTGACCGCGTTTACGGCTTGGCCCTTTTACGTGTGTGTGGCCAGTTGGGTCGAACGCACATGAGACGCACCGCAGCCAGCCTCGTCGTGGCCGCGCTCGTGATGCTCGCCGGATGTGCCGGCGGCATCGCGGGCCCGAACGGGGCACAGACCGACGGAAGCGAGAGTGGAACCGTCCAGTTCTACGTGAGCGACGAACAGAACGCCATCAGTCAGTTCGAGCACCTGAACGTCAGCGTGACGAGCGTCGGATTCGCGCAGTCCAGTGCCGCGGACGCGAACGCCTCCGGCGAGTGGACGGCCGAGTCCGAGAGCGAGAGTAACCTCGACCTGGCCGTCGACGGGAACGTCACGGCTGGTGAGAACGTCACCGTGACGCTCACGCAGGACGGTGCGGCCGTCGCGAACGCCACCGTCGAGGTTTCGGTCGGTGACACCGAGACGACAGTGACGACGGACGCCGACGGCACTGCGACCGTCGAAGTGCCCGCGGACGCCACGTCGTTCTCGCTGTCGGCCAGCACCAACGAGGACAGCCAGTACGGCGAGGCCGAAGCCGAACTCGAGTACGAACGCGACGCCGACGAGGACGACGGCGAGGACACGGAATGGGTCGAGCACGACGTCGACAACCGGAGCGTCGACCTGACCGAGCTGCAGGGCGCGAACGCGACCCTGCTCGGGAACATGAGCCTCCCCGCGGGCGAGTACGAGAAGGTGTTCGTCCACGTCGGCGAGGTCGAGGGGACGCTGCAGACCGGCGAGCAAGTGAACGTGAAGCTCCCGAGTCAGAAGCTCCACCTCAACGAGGACGTCACCGTGAACCAGAGCAGTGACGTCGAGTTCGTCTTCGACATCACGGTGTTCGAAGCCGGCAACAGCGGGAAGTACATCCTGAAGCCGGTCGCCAGCGAGTCCGGGACCGACGTCCCCATCGAACGCGTGGACGTCGAAGCCGACGAGGACGGTCTCGAAGCCAACTTCGTCGGGAACGTGAGCGCCGGCGAGAACGCGACCGTACAGGTCACGCAGGACGGCGAGCCCGTCGAGAACGCCACCGTCACCGTGAACGAGGACGTGACGGTGACGACGGACGCGAACGGCACCGCCTCGGTGAGCGTGCCCGCGGACGCCGAGGAGTTCGAACTCGAAGCCGAGACCGAGGAGGGAAGCGCGTACGGCGAAGCCGAAGCCGAACTCGAGTTCGAACTCGGGGAGTCCGAGAGTGAGGACGGCGACGACGATAGCGACGACAGCGAGGTCGAACTCGGCGCGGTCCTCGAAGGTAGTCTCGCGCCCGGCGAGAACGCCACCGTCGTCGCGACTGACGGCGAGGGCGAAGCCATCGAGGACGCCACGGTCGCCGTGGACGGCGAAGTCGTCGGCGAGACGAACGCGGACGGCGAATTGACGTTCGTGGTGCCCGACGACGTCAGCCTCGACACCGAGGTAACGGTGACGTCGGACGGCGAGACAATCACGCTGGATTCGACGACGGCAGCGGCCGCGAACTGACGGCCCGTCGCCGCTGACTGCGGGCGACTCTTCTGCGGTTTTTCGCGCCGACGCGACGTAGCACCCGGAGCGACGTGGTTTTCAGTCCGGCCGCCGTAGTTCTCGTAACTAACCATGGGGAACGGGAAAGACCACTACTACAACAAGTCCAAGCAGGAGGGCTATCGGACGCGGGCGGCGTACAAGCTCCAGCAGATCGACGCCGAGTTCGACGTCCTCTTCGGCGGCGCGACGGTCGTCGACCTCGGCGCGGCACCGGGCGGCTGGCTGCAGGTCGCCGCCGAGGAGACCGGCGCACGCGGGAAAGTCGTCGGCGTGGACTTCCAGCGCATCGATGACATCGAGGACGTCGAGGCGGGCGTCCAGACCATCAAGGGCGACATGACCGAGGAGGACACCCGCGAGGACATCGAGCGTGCCGCACCGGGCGGCATCGACGTCGTCATCTCGGACATGGCGCCGAACATGACCGGCGAGTACAACCTCGACCACGCGCGCTCCGTGCACCTCGCCCGGATGGCCCTCGAGACGGCGAAAGAGCTGCTGAACGACGGCGGCCACTTCGTCGCGAAGGTCTTCGACGGCCAGGACTTCCAGGACTACCTCGCGGACGTCGAGGAGGAGTTCGCGTTCACGCGGACGTACACGCCGGACGCTTCCCGGGATTCCTCTTCGGAGCTGTACGTGGTCGCGAAGAACCGCGTGAACGCCCCAATTGAGAAGGGCGACACCATCGAGGTCGACATCGTCAACGAGGGCGACGAGGGCGACGGCGTCGCGAAAGTAGAGGGGTACACGCTGTTCGTCGCGGACGCCGACGAGGGCGAGACCGTCGAGGTCGAGGTGACGGACGTGAAGCCGAACTTCGGGTTCGCCGAGCGCCGCGACTAGCGGTCGGCGAGCAGCCGGCGGACGCCGTAGACGAACGGCGTGTCGGCGACCGCGATACCGAGCTTGAGGACGTACTGGCCGACGATGAGCGAGAGAATCTGTTCCTGCCCGTAGACCGGCCCGACGCCGAGCACCAGCGGCGCCGCCCAGAACGCGACGGTGACGAAGATGACGGTGTCGATGACCTGGCTGGTGGCCGTGGAACCGACGTTGCGCAGCCAGAGGTACGCGCCGTCGGTGCGGCGGCGGATGGCGTGGAACGCGAGCACGTCCCAATTCTGACTAATGACGTACGCCAGCAGGCTCCCCGCGACGATGTTCGCGCTCGACCAGAGCACGCCCGCGAACTCGGTCTGGCCGACGCCGGAGAACGGCGCGATGGGCGCAACGACTGTGGTGTAGACGAGCGCGAGCATCACGAGCGTCATCGCGAACCCGACGTTCACGAGCACCTGCGCGGCGCGGCGGCCGTACAGCTCGGAGAAGCAGTCCGACGCGAAGAACGTCAGCGCGTACGCCAGCGCCGCCCCCGGCATCACCAGCGACGACCCGGTGAACGGCAGCGAGAACGGAATCTGGAACAACAGCAGTTTCGACGCGGTGAGTTGCGCGGTCACCAGCGCAGTGACGAACAAACCGACGAGCGCGACCTGCCCGGCGACGAGGCGGTCCTCACTCCGCATCGTCGTCGAGCCTCCCGTGGCGTTCGTCGATTTCGTCGAGGATGTCGAGGTTCTTCCGGACGGACGCGCGGATGGCGTCGCTGCGGTTCACGTACTTGCCGTCGTCGCCGACGTGGTCGTCGAGGTCCTCAAGGAGCTCCCCGGGAATCTCGACACTTATCTTGGGCATACCCCAGGAATACTCCGGGAATATCTTAAGCCGTTCGAGTCGACGCGCTCCCGCCGCGGCGCCCGCCCAGCGTCACGACCGCGAGAATGCCGAGCCCGACGAGGTACATCAGCGCGATGGGTAACGCGACGAGCAGCATCGTGTAGAGGCTGTCCGGGGTGACGAGCGCGGCGAACGCGAACGAGCTGATGACCGGGACGCGCCAGCGCCGACGCATCGTCTCGTAGGAGACGATACCGCCGGCGTGGAACAACACCATCGTCACGGGGATGTCCACGAGCAGCCCGATGCCCGCGGTCAGCATGAACACCATCCACGCGAACGTGCTGACGGTGAAGCTGATTATCATGCCGGCGTCGAGCGCGTCGTAGACGAGGAACGAGATGACCTCCGGCGCCACGTACGAGTACCCGAGGTAGCTCCCGACCACGAGTCCGCCGACGAGCCCGCCGCCCCAGACGGCGATGACGCGGCGGTCGCCGGTCACCCAGCCGCGGTCGGAGAGCGCGGGCCACACGTAGTAGACGATGACGGGGAGCGTGCCGATGATGGCCAACACGACGGAAATTTTCACCTGGAAGACGAGCGCCTCGACGGGGTGGAGGGTGATGGGCCACTCGCCGCCGGTCGCAATCGGCTGGACGTCCTGCGGGATGCGCGCGATGAAGTTGTCCCGGAGCTCCCGGAACCCGCCGTAGTAGAGCCACCCGAAGATGCCGACCATCAGCGCCATGAACGTGCCGACGATGCGGAACGCCCGCGAGCGCAGGCTCGACAGCACGAACCGGATGTCGTAGTAGTAGCCGCCGATGTCGTCCTCGGTGGTTTCGTCCTCGGTGAACGCGTCCATCATCCCGGCAGCCGTGCTCTGGACGGTGTTGGACTCCTCGTCGGCGGCCTGCTCCTCTTGAACGGCTTCTTCGTCGAGGTCGGCGTGAACCTCGTCAAACCGGTCGAGGACCGCCTGGGCCTTCTCGTCGTCGTCGGCTTCGAGCGCGCGGTTGGCCGTCGAGAGCGCCTGGTCCTCGGTCAGTGACGCGAACGCTTCCGGGGGTGCGGCCCGCACGCCGGCGGCGTCGAGCTCGTCGAGGTCGATGTCGCCGGGGTTCTCGGGCTGGCCGAGCCGGGACGCCGCGACCTGCTGGGCGGCACGGTCGATGGCGACGTACGTGGAGTACAGCGCCGCTGCGGTGAGGGCGACGACGGCGAACGCGGCCCCGAGCACCAGGTAGCCGGTCGCGGGGTCGACGCCGAGCGCGTCGGCGGCGGTCGGCACGCGGACCGACGACCCGATGAATTCGAGACCCGCGTTGAACGCCGCGACGCCGCCGTACTGGCCGAACGCGTAGCCGGCGGCGACCCCGAGCACGCCGACGCCGAGCACGCGGTTCCAGCGCTCGCGGAACACGCCGCGGACGTCGACGTGCTCGCGGCCGCGCTTCATCGTCACCACGACCTTCGCGCAGTACAGCGAGAGGCCGTACAGCAGGATGAGCGGGGACGCCCACAGAATCTGGGTGAACGGGTCCGGCGGCGAGAAGAACGCGCCGAACGCGAAGATGCCGACGACCGCGTACTTCCACTTGTCCCGGAACGTCTCGTAGGGGATGATACCGGAGTACGAGAACGCCGACACGGCCAGCGGGAGCTGAGCCGCCAGCGCGAACGAGAGCGCCAAGAAGAGGATGAACTCCGTCCACTTCACGATGGAGTATTTCGGCGCGAGCCCCGCGCCGACGGCGTTGCCCGCGAGGAAGTCGAACATCAGCGGGAAGAACAGGAAGTAGGCGTACGCGACGCCGGCCGACGCCAGCCCCGCGCAGACCAGCGCAACGAGCGCGACGTTGAGCCGGGAGACGGAGACGTCGGGGACGATTCCACGCTCCACGAGCGGCTCGCGGGCGTGGTAGAGGAGAACGGGAATTGCGAGCGCGGCGCCCGTGAACAGGCCGATTTTCACCTGCATCAGGATGACGTCGAACGGCGTCTGCGCGATGACGTCGGCGGCCTCGACGAGGAGGTCCTCCTCGAGCTGCGGCCAGACGTACAGCCGCATCGCCATGATGCCGCCGACGAGCCCGACGACGAACGCGATGAAGACGTGCTGGAGCTTCGACTGGGCGGTCCGGAGCATCACCCCGAGGGTCTGGCGACCGGACTCGATGGTGCGGGCCGTACTGGGGTTTATCGGGCCCGAGCCGGAGCTACTCATTGAGTCGGGCTAACCCACTCGCAATTATCAATCTTCCCGTCCGCGCCCAAAAGAAAGCCTATAACGCCCCCGTCGCCAAAGCACGGACACGAATGGCCGAGGAACCGGACGGCGGGCGCGACCGCGACCACAACTGGGAGACACTCGCGCCAGCCGTCCGTCCCGTCGACGACGCCGACAGCGGGGACAGCGAGTGGGACGACCTCTCGCCCGCAGTCCACCGTGTCGACGACGCTGACGGCTACGCAGGCCCACGGGTCGCCCGCGACGACGAATGGCGCGATCTCTCGCCCGCCGTCGAACGCGTCGAACCGGACGACGGCGACGAGTGGAACTGGGACGACGAAGCCGTCGCCGCCGCTGTCGACAAGAGCGTAGACCCCGCGTCCGGCGGCGAACCCGAACTGCTCGCCGACGACGACCACCAGGCCGACGAGGACGCCGCGCTCGACCCGCGCGAGAACTCCGTCGTCGACGCCGACGAGAACCCGGCCCCGCCGGACGACGGCATCGGCCTCGACGCGCCCGAGTCCGACGTCGAAGAGCCGCTGGCCGTCCACGTCGAGGAGATGGTCAAGCGGCTCGCCATCGTCATCGCCGTCGCCGCGCTCGTCAGCGTCGCCGTCTTCCCCCTCACCGAAGGCCTCATCACCACCATCTGGAACTACGTGCTCCCCGGCGGCGAAGCCGTCGACCCCCGCGTCTACCAGCCCCTCGAACTCGTCATCACGCAAGTGAAGGTCGCGAGCCTCGCCGGCCTCGTCATCGCGCTCCCCGTGTTCGTCTACCAGTCGTACGCGTTCATGCGCCCCGGCCTCTACCGCCACGAGCGCCGCTACTACCTCGCCGCCGTTCCGACGAGCCTCGTGCTCGCCGTGCTCGGCGTCCTCTTCGCGTACCTGCTCGTACTCCCGTACACCATGGACTACTTCCAGGGCTACACCGAGAACACCGCGGACGTCGCGTTCGCCCTGGGCTCGACGTTCAACCTCATCCTCATGGTGATGGGGTATCTGGCGGTGGTGTTCCAGATTCCGCTGTTCATCATGCTCGCCATCATGCTCGGCGTCACCACCCGCGAGTGGCTCGAAGACCGCCGCTTGCTGTTCTGGGCGGCGTTCGCCGGCATCTCGTTCACTTTCGGCGCCATCGACCCGACGGGCGTAGTCCCCATCATCGTCGCGCTCACCATGATTGCGCTCTTCGAAGGGACGCTCGCGCTGCTGCGGTGGACGGGCAACTAAACGCACTTTTTGCGCTGCGTGAGGCGCGCTCCGCGCGCCTCACTCGGCAAAAACTTGCGGAAAAAGCGCCGTCGGACCCCCTTCGGGGGTCCTCGGCGCCCGCGCTCACTACGTTCGCGCGGTGAACCGCTCGCGCCGGAGGCGCTCGCGGATGCTAGTCTATGGTGTCTGTTCAGACAGCGACCGCCGCTCCGCGTAAGACCTTATTAC
>CAXREU010000198.1:0-9420 GCA_964229715.1 Halobacterium sp. | reverse complement strand
GCGCTCGGTGTCCTCACGAGTTTCGCGAGTGAGGGCTCGGCAAGCTCTGCTTGCCGGTGAATCGCGCGGCTCCGCCGCGCGAATGCTCCCGTTCCGCCGCGCTGCACCGCTCGCTCACTGACTCGCGACTTTCCTTCGGAACTACCGGACAGCGGCGGCTATCGACACAAGGGAGGTTCTAAGTGCGGTGGCTGCAATTTTTGCGGCATGGAGACGCTGCTGCTCAACAAGGAAGACGTCAGCGAGAACGTCCAGATGACGGACCTGATTCCGGCCGTCGAGGACGCGTTCGCGGCCTACCAGACGGGCGACGCCCAGATGCCCTCGAAGTCCTACATCGACCTCCCCGAGTACAACGGCGATTTCCGGTCGATGCCCGCGTATCTGGACGCCGGCGACTGGGACGCCGCCGGCATCAAGTGGGTGAACGTCCACCCCGACAACCCCACGCACTACGACCTCCCGACCGTGATGGGGACGATGGTGTATTCGGACCCCGAGAACGCCTACCCGCTCGCCATCATGGACGGCACCGAACTCACGATGCAACGCAAGGGCGCTGCAGCAGCGGTCGCCACCGACTACCTCGCCATCGAGGACGCCACCAGCTTCGGCGTCGTCGGTGCCGGCGTCCAGTCGTACACCCAGCTGGAAGCCATTTCGACCGTCCGCGACATCGAGGACGTCGTCGTCAGCGACGTCAACGAGGACGCCGTCCGCGCGTTCGTCGAACACTTCGAAGACCGTTTCGACGTCCGCGAAGGCTCCATCAGCGACGCCGGCCACTGCGACGTCCTCTCGACGGTCACCCCCGTCGAAGACCCCATCGTCTCCCGCGAGGACGTTGCCGACCACACCCACCTCAACGCGATGGGCGCCGACGCCGAGGGCAAACACGAACTCGCCGACGAGCTCCTCCTCGACAGCAAACTCGTCATCGACGACCACGCCCAGACCACGCACTCCGGCGAAATCAACGTCCCCTACAACGCTGGCGTGCTCGGCGACGACGACATCTACGGCGAAGTCGGCGAACTCGTTACCGGCCTGAAGGACGGCCGCACCGACGACGACGGCGTCACCGTCTTCGACTCCACGGGTCTCGCCATCCAGGACGTCGCCGCCGCCCACGTCGCCTACGAACACGCCGACGAACACGACAACGGCTACGGCTTCGACCTGCTCGGGGTCTAGAAAGGCACTTTTCACTCGCACTTTTTGCTGCGCTCACCCGCCTGCGGCGCGTTCGCTTGCAAAAACTTGCGGAAAAAGCACGCCTCCCTCCGGCCGCGCCCGGCGGGCGCGTTAGGCGGTAGTCGGCATCGCGGCGAAGCCGCGAGTGAACCGCTCGCCTCGGGTCCGTTAGACCACTCGGCTCGCGGATACTTTCTCGGAGTCGCTCGTTACTCGCCGCGAATCTCGCGGAGGCGCTCGCGGCCGGGCGCGATGAGCTCGTCGAGGTAGTCCGCGAGCGCGCCTTTCGCGTCCGCGGGATGGAGCTCGCCGGACTCGAGGTCCGCGGCGAGCGCCTCGTAGTCGTCGTATTCGAGGTTCCCACCGTACTCGTCGGGGCGCTCGACGACGACCTCCTCGAAGCGCGGGAAGACGTGGTACTGGAACAGTTCGAGCACGGGGTTGACGAGGTCGCCCTCGGGGTCGCGGGTGCGCGGGCAGAACGCCGAGTTCACTTTCTCCTGGAGGTCCTCCGTGGAGTCCTCCATGGAGATGGTGATGCCCTCGCTGGAGGACATCTTCCCCTCACCCGTTTCGAGGTCACCGAGAATCGGCGTGTGGATGGCGGGGCGCTTCTCGTAACCGAGGCTCGGGAGCTCCTCGCGGGCGAGCATGTGGACCTTCCGCTGGTCCATGCCGCCGACCGCGACGTCGACGTCGAGGTACTCGATGTCGAGTGCCTGCATCAGCGGGTAGACGACGTGGCTGACCTTCGCGGTCTCGCCGCCCTGAATCTCGGCCATCGCGCGCTGCGCGCGGTTCAGCGACGTCGCCAGTTCCAGTTCGTGGAGGTCCAGCTCGTAGTCGTCGTCGAGCTGGTAGTCGCTGCCGAGCACGAACTCCGTGGATTCCTCGTCGAGGCCGTACGCGAGGAACTGCTCTTTCATCTGGTCGGCGGTGTCCCGAATCTCCTCGAAGGAGCCCTTCCCGTTGAGGTACGCGTGGACGTCCGCCAGGAGCACGACGACGTCCAGTCCGGCCTCCTGCAGGTCGATGAGCTTGTTCGCGGTGAGCAGGTGCCCGAGGTGGAGCACGCCCGAGGGCTCGTAGCCGACGTACGCTCGCTTCCCATCGGGGTCCTCGGCGAGCGTTTCGACTTCCTCCTCGGTCACGACTTCCGCCGCGTTCCGCGTGAGGAGTTCGTAGGTGTCCATACGACTGCGGAGTCAGCGCTCGGGGTTAAGCGGTTTGGATGCGTGCGAACGCTTCCACAGGAGAATCAGGGGATGACCGTCACGGGCACGCGGTCGGCGTGCAGCACCGTCTCAGCCGCGCTCCCGAGGAGCGCGCGTTCGAGCGTGCCGGCGCCGTGGTGGCCCATCACGACGTGGTCGTAGCCCCGCTCTTCGACGAGCGCGAGGATGTCGTCGCCGACACCGTCACTCGGGCGGAACTCCACGTCGACAGCCGTGTTAACTTCGGGTTCGGTATCGACGTCCTGGGCGTCGAGGACGCGTTCGGCCCGGTCGAGAACCGCGTCCGTCTCTTCGGACTCGGCTTCCGCGAAGTGGACGGCGTCGAGGCGTCCCTCGTAGCGGCGCGCCATCTCCGCGGCGAACCCGAGCGCGCGGAAACTGCAGTCCGAGCCGTCGACGGGGACGAGAATGTCCATGTGCGATAGTACCGTGCCGCCGAGTTACGCGTTGCGGTGGAGCGCGTCCAGCGCTTCGGCGGCCTCCCGGGCTGCTTCGAGGAACTCGCGGGCGCGCCGCGGGTCGTCGGCGCCGGCGGCGCGGCGCGCGAGCGCGGCAATCGAGGACTCCAGCGCGTCCGCGGCTTCGCCGGACGGCGCGGGACTCTCGGTCTCGCTGTCGGTTGCCGGCTGCTCGGTCGGTGCCGGCGGTTCGCGGCGCTGCTCGCGCGCGGGTTGGGCCGTCTCGGACTGCCGGTCCTCGGCGGGCTGCTGTCGCTCGGCGGCGTTGCCGGTCGGCTGGCTGGCGCGAGCGGTTTCGACTGCGTCCGTATCGCCACCCGCCGGCTGTGGGGGCTGCTGGTCGGCCTGCGGCTGCGCGCCGGCTTGCGCCTGTGCTGCCTGCTGCTGGTCGGCCTGCTCCTGTGCGGCTTGCTGTTGTTCGGCGGCCTGCTGGCAGTTCGGGCAGAACGACTGGCCCTCGTAGCGGAAGATGGGGTTGCCACAGCGGTCACAGTGCTGGTTGGTCATCGTCGCGCCCTGCAGGAGGAGCTCGCTCATTCGCTCGGTCTCGCCGCGGTCGTCTTCGGCGTACTTCTCGCGGAGCTCCTCGCGCACGGCCTCCTCGTCGAAGCCGTCGTCCGTGTCGCTCATGGGAGTGTACAGGGTGCGACGCCTCGAAAAGCCTGCGGAGGACGGAGGCGGTCCGGATATTCGACGAAAGTCGAATGGGCGTTCGTCCGTCGTCGGCGTCCGTACGGGTGGTTTTTCCGCGTGCTCGGAGTCACCGAAGCGCTTAACGGACTCGCCGGCGGTGGGTATACGTGATATGACGAAAGTCAGCATCGTGGGGGCCGCCGGCACGGTCGGCGCCGCCGCAGGCTACAATCTCGCGCTCCGCGACGTGGCCGACGAACTCGTGTTCGTGGACATCCCGGACAAGGAAGACGAGACCGTCGGGCAGGCCGCGGACGCGAACCACGGCGTCGCCTACAACTCCAACACGGAGGTCATCCAGGGGACGTACGAGGACACCGCTGGCTCCGACGTTGTCGTCATCACCGCCGGGATTCCGCGCCAGCCCGGCCAGACGCGCATCGACCTCGCGGGCGACAACGCGCCCATCATGGAGGACATCGGCTCCTCGCTCGCCGAGCACAACGACGACTTCGTCACCGTCACGACGTCGAACCCCGTCGACCTCCTGAATCGCCACCTCTACGAGAGCGGCGACCGCGACCGCCACAAGGTCGTCGGTTTCGGCGGCCGTCTCGACAGCGCGCGCGTCCGCTACGTGCTCAGCCAGCGCTTCGACGCGCCCGTGCAGAACGTCGAAGCCACCATCCTCGGTGAGCACGGCGACGCGCAGGTGCCCGTGTTCTCGAAGGTGCGCGTGAACGGCGCCGACCCCGAGTTCTCGGACGCCGAGCGCGAGGACATCCTCGAAGAACTCCAGCAGTCCGCGATGGACGTCATCGAGCGCAAGGGCGCGACCCAGTGGGGGCCCGCGACGGGCGTCGCCCACATGGTCGAGGCTATCCTCCGCGACACGGGCGAAGTGCTCCCCGGAAGCGTCGTGCTCGACGGCGAGTACGGCCTCGACGACGTGGGCCTCGGCGTCCCCGTGAAACTCGGCTCGAACGGCATCGAGGAAGTCGTGGAGTGGAACCTCACGGAGTACGAGCGCGACCAGCTCGGCGAAGCCGCAGAGAAGCTCTCCGAACAGTACGACGAAATCGCGTAATCGTCGCGCCCGCGCTCGCCGACCGCGTCAGGCTGGCGCGATTTCTTTGGCTACGTCGTCGGGTTCGTCGCCATCCGTGGATTCGCGTTCGGCTTCCGGTTCGAGTTCCCGTATCGGCACCTCCTCCCAGTGGTGGCACATCGCAGCCGCTAGTGTGGCGCGCGTTAGCATAAACCTTGGCCGCGTGAGGGGACGAGTGCTCTCGGACCTCAGACGACCTGTTCGCCGTCGTCGTCGTAGATTTCGATGGCGTCGACGGGGCACGAACGCGCCGCGAACTTCGCGTCGAACTCCGCGTCCTCGGGAATCTCGCGGGCGAACACGCCCTCCGCTACTTCCTCGCTGTCCTGCAGCACGGCCTTGCCCGCGTCCGTGTCCTTCTCGAAGGCGTCCCACTCCGCGACACACTGGAACATCCCGATGCAGACGTCGCGGTCGAACTCGACTCGCATACGTGGACGTGGTGGCGCCCAGCGTATATCGTTGCCGGGCTAGGTCAGATACTCTCAGTTGGCTACGCTTTGCCGTTTCTCGTCATGCCGAAATCGAGGATTTTCGAGCCCCCGAACTGCTCGAACGGGGAACGTAGTGACCCGTGAGAGCCTTCCGAGTCCGGAGGCTCGGGACTTTCGAGGTGTCGTTGGCAACGATGTAGCCGCTATCTCTACCGTGACCAACCAAATTAGAGAGTCCACCTAGCCACTTTCACCCCGGTACGCGAACCCTTAACCACGTGAGCGACGTACGACCGCCCGAATGCCGGAGTCCGCGCACGTCGAGCATCCGATGCTGGCGGATGGCGCCATCGAGGCGCGTCAGTACCAGCTACAGCTCGCTGCGGCCGCCCGCGAGGACCACACGCTCGTCTGCCTCCCCACAGGCCTGGGGAAGACGGCGGTGAGCCTGCTGGCGACCGCGTACCGCCTGGCCGACGACGCGGGCGGGAAGTCCCTTCTGCTGGCGCCGACGAAGCCGCTGGTCGAACAGCACGCGGCGTTCTACCGGGAGGCGTTGACGGTGTCGGACGACGAAGTCGTCGTGTTCACGGGGGAGACGCGCCCCGACGACCGCGCCGAGATGTGGAGCGACGCGCGCGTGGTCGTGGCGACGCCGCAGGTCGTGGAGAACGACCTCGTGGGCGGGCGCATCGGCCTCGAAGACGTCGTGCACTGCACGTTCGACGAGTGCCACCGCGCGACCGGCGACTACGCGTACACGTACATTGCGGAGCGCTACCACGCGGACGCGCTGAACCCGCTCGTGACGGCGATGTCCGCCTCACCCGGCGGGAACGAGGAGGACATCCGCACGGTCTGCGAGAATCTCGGTGTGCGGAACGTCGAAGTGATGACCGAGGACGACGCGGACGTCGGCGAGCACACGTACGACACGGACGTCCAGTGGGAGCGCATCGAACTCCCGGAGCAAGTCATCGAGGTGCGTGACGCCATCAACGAGGTCATCGAGGACCGCCTGGAGAAACTCCGCGAGTTGGGCGTGACTCGGGTTTCGAGCCCGGACGTCTCCCAGAAGGACCTGAACAAGATTCGCGCGAAGCTCCAGGAGCTCATCGACAACGACCAGAGCGAGGGCTACCAGGGGATGAGCGTGCATGCCGAGGTGATGAAGCTCCGGCGCGCGGTCGAACTCGTGGAAACCCAGAGCGTCGAATCCGTGCGGCGATACTTCGAGCGGCAGCGCAACGCCGCGCGCTCCTCGGGGGCGTCGAAGGCGAGCCAGCGGCTCGTCTCCGAGCCCAAAGTGAAGGAGGCGATGCGGAAGGCCGACGACTTCGACGGCCTGCACCCGAAGTTCCGGCGCGCCAGAATGCTGCTCGCCGAAACCCTCGGCATCGAGGAGGGCGAGCGCGTCATCGTGTTCACGGAGTCCCGGGACACGGCGGAGGCACTCACCGACTTCCTCGGCGAGCACTTCGACACGCAGCGCTTCGTCGGACAGGGCGACGCGGACGGCAGCGACGGGATGACGCAGAAAGAGCAGCGCGAGACCCTCGAGGAGTTCCGGAACGGCGAGTTCGAGGTACTGGTCTCCACGAGCGTCGCCGAGGAAGGGCTGGACGTCCCGGAAGTCGACCTCGTCCTCTTCTTCGAGCCGGTGCCGACGGCGATTCGCTCCGTCCAGCGGAAGGGTCGGACGGGCCGCCAGACGGAGGGGAAGGTCGTCGTGTTGATGGCCGAGGACACCCGCGACGAGGCGTACTTCTGGATCAGCCAGCGCCGCGAGCAGGAGATGGAGGACGAACTCCGCGAACTGAAGGGCGTCGCCGACGACCTCGAAGGCGACCTCGGCGAGAGCCAGCGCGCGCTCGACGACTACGGCGACGACGAGGCAGACGACGTAGCGACCGCGAGTACGCAGTCCGCGGAAGCCGACGGCGGCAGCGCGTCCCCGGACGGTGATGCGCAGGCTGGGCTCACTGACTTCGACGCGCCCGACCCCGACGACGTCGAGGGGAGTGAGGAGGCGGGCGTGGCGGCGCGCGCGGACAGCGACGACGAGGAGGCCGTCGAGGTGGTCGTCGACCAGCGCGACCTCGACTCGAACATCGCGCGCGAGCTCTCGAAGCGCGACGCGGTCGAGACCCGCCTGGAGACGCTGTCGGTGGGCGACTACGTGCTCTCGGACCGCGTCGCCGTCGAACGGAAGTCCCACGCGGACTTCCTGGACACGCTGCTGGGCGGCGACCGCTCCATCTTCGAGCAGGCCAAAGACCTCACGCGCCACTACACGCGGCCCGTCCTCCTGCTGGAGGGTGACGGCGACCTCTACGCGGAGCGCAACGTCCACCCGAACGCGATTCGCGCGACGCTGGCGTCGCTGGCCGTCGATTGGGGCATCAGCGTGGTGCAGACGCGCGGCGAGGACGACACCGCGGAGCTGATTCAGACCATCGCCGAGCGCGAGCAGACGGACAACGACCGCGAGGTGAGCGCGCACGGCGAGAAGGCCGCGAAGACGCTCGGCGAACAGCAGGAGTACGTCGTCTCCTCGATTGCGGACATCGGTCCGGTGACCGCGCGCTCGCTGCTCGAGGAGTTCGGCACCGTGGAAGCCGTGATGACCGCCCGCGAGGACGACCTCACGGAGGCCGAGGGCGTCGGCCAGGTCACCGCCGAGCGCATCCGCGAGGTCGTCGGCAGCGACTACCAGCCGGACGCGTAACTGTCAGTCGCGGTCGGCGCGGTGCTCGCTGATGATGGAGTCGACCATGCTCTCCTTGCGTTCGCGCTCGCGTTCGGCCGTTCGCTCGCGCCAGTCCGCGAGCACGGCCTCGACGTCGGACTCGCTGGCGATTGCGAGTTCGTCCACTTCGCGGATGGTGACGTCGTCTGCGGGGCCGACCGGAATCTCGTGCTCGAACAGCACCTCGTCGGCGGCGTCCGAGAGGCCGCCCGACCGGAGCACGACGCGGGGGTCGAACTCCGCGAGCAGCTCCGCCGTCGAGCGGCCCGCACCGGACGCGTCGCGGAGGTAGACGACGTCGCCGGACGCGATGCCGTACTCGCCGTCGGCGGCCTCGATGGCGTCGACGGTGAACTGGTCGACGGGCTTGACGGCGACGAGGTCGCCGCTGTGGTTCACGTCGCCGAGGTTCGAGTGGTCGAGCTTCCAGAGGTCCTTGAGGCGTTCGAGCTTCGCCGCGAGTTCGTCGGCGCGCTCGCGCTCCTCCTCCAGTTCGGTCTCGAGGCGGTCGTTCTCCCACTGGAGCTGCGTGACTTCGCGGCGCTCGCGGGCCTCCTGGCGTTCCTCGCGCCGGGCCTCCGAGAGTTCCTCCTCGTACTCCGCGATTGTCTCGTCTTTCTCGTCGAGGTCGGCTTCGAGGTCCGCGACGTGGTCTTGGAGCCGGGCGACCTGCGCTTCGAGGTCCCGAATCCGCCGCTCCTCGTCGGTGAGTTCGCGGGGTTCGTGCTCGGCTTCCTCCTCCTCGGATTCGTCGGCCTCGGTGAGGTCGTCGATGACCGCCGCGAGCGGTTCGTCGTCGCCGACGACGCGGGAGACGACCTCGCCGCGGTCGAGGTCGGGCGGCGTCTCCTCGGTGGCGCGCCGAATCTGGTCGGCGTGGGCGTCCCGGGCGAACAGCGCCGCCGCCATCGCGTCGCGCTGGTGGTCGTCCTCGTAGCCTTCCTCGCGGGTGCGGTGTTGCTTCTCGTCGACCGGGAGGTCGGTGTCGGGCGCCCAGTCGGCGGCGTCGAAGCTCGCGCGAATCTTCTCGACGGTCGCTGGCATCGGGGTCACGTCGGCGGCGACCACGACGGGGCGGCCGCGCTCGATAATCCACTCGATGACCTCGGCGGTGTCGGCGGTGCGCGTGCTCGTGACGTCGAGCACGCGGCCGTCGAGCGCGACCAGCGCGACCGCCGTGGGGGTCCCGGGGTCGTTGCCGACGAACACGCGGTCGCGGCGCCGCGCGAGCGGCTTGAACTCGATGCCGTCTCGGCGCACGGGCTCGACCTCGACGCGCGTGTCGCCGGAGCGTCGGTTGCTCACGGGGATGTCCTCGGGGCGGGCCTGCACGGTGAAGACGGCGTTCGAGAACCCGCCGTACTTCTCGGTGACGTCGCGCTCGTAGTCGAGGCCGGCGTCGTCTAACTCTGATTCCACGTCGCGGGCGACGCGCTTCACGGAGCCGTGGATGCGGCGAGTGAAGCGGTCCTCGCTCCACCCGCCACCGCCGCCGGTCGAGCGCCCGCGGGCGACCTTCACAGTGGTCTCGTCGGTGAACGCCGACACCTCGTAGCCGACGTTGCGCGCGGCGAGGCGGGCCGCTGCCTCGGCCGCCTCCATCGCGGGC
>CAXREU010000197.1:0-2653 GCA_964229715.1 Halobacterium sp. | reverse complement strand
CCGAGTGGACCAACGAGTCCGCGCGGTACACGGAGACGTGGTCGGCCGACGACACCGTGGTTTACCAGAGCGACAACTACTCGGTCGTCATTCCGAACCAGACGGACCCGACGGAGTTCGAACTCCGTGAAGTCCAGACGGTCGACCGTCCGACCTACGAAGAGAACGGCACGACGTACGTCGTCGTCGAAGAGGACGGTGAGCGGCGGCTCGTCGAACGCGACGAATACCTCGACGACCCGGTGGTCCACGAGTTCGCGGAGGGCGACACAATCGAGCGCCCGAACAACGACAACGAGACGCGCGTGGCGTCGGTCACGAACTCGTCGGTGACTATCGAGTGGTTCGCCCCGCGGACCAACGAAGTCAGCTTCGGCCAGGGCGAGAACACTACGCTCGGTGACACGGCGTATCTCGCGCACTTCGAGCAGCAGAACGGCGCGACGCTCCTCCAGCTGACGACCGACTACGAGGACTATCACTCGGACGTGGACGCCCAGCAGGAGTTCCACGAGCGCACGAACGGGCTCTGGGGCATCGTCATCCTGAGCACGCTTGCGGCGGCGCTGCTCTCGATGCTGGCGTTCATGCCGTCGCGGTACTGACGCCGCTACGGCGTTCCGTCACCGTTAACGTGTTCCGCGGCGAGGCGTCGTGCATGCAACAGCTATTCGCCGACACGCTCGACGTCTACGGCGTCCTCGTGGGCGTGTTCATCGCGCTCGTCGGTATCGGGACGCTCGTCGGCATGCCGTGGCAGTACACCAACAGTGGCGTCGTTACCGTCCTCCAGGCGCTCGGCGCGCTCGGCGCTGTCGGCCTCGGCGTCGGCCTCGCTTGGCTCGCACACACGCAGACACCGTAGCGTTCTCTCAGTTTTCGACGCTCCCGAGTGGCAACGCTGCGACTGTCCTCGTTCAGAATCCTGCCGCTTCGCTATTCACGTGCGTTCGCAGCAGAAGCGGGCCGAGACAGTACCGCTCGCCGAACTCGAACCCGGCTACGCCGTACCGGGATTTGAACCACGAACAGACGTGCTCGTGTCAAACCCCCCCTTTCGGCCGGTTCACTCGTCCCTACGCGACTCGTTGCACGGGCCGAGAGGGATTTGAACCCTCGACCGTCTGGTTAAAAGCCAGACGCTCTGCCGGACTGAGCTATCGGCCCTCGATTTCACGTCGGGCGGCGCGACGTTAAACGTTTACCATCCAGCGAAACCCTTAGGCGGCCGTCGGCGAACGGACTTGTATGAATAGCGCACGCGAGTTTGCGTCCGAACTCGTCTCGTTTGCGTCGACGGACGCGAACGAGGCACCCGTGTCGGCGTGGTTCTCGGCGCGGCTCGAGGAACTCGGGTTCGAGACCTACGAGTGGGACGTGGACGCGGCGTTGCTCGCCGAGCACCGGTCGTTTCCGGACGACCCGGATTCGATTCGGGCGGCCGACCGGCGCAGCGTCGGCGGCGTCCTCGACCTCGGCGACCCGGATGCGGGCCCGACGCTCGTGTTGAACGGCCACCTCGATGTGGTGCCGGCCGACGAGGCGGTGTGGTCGTCGCAGCCGTTCGAGGCGCGGTGGCGTGGGGACGAGCTGACCGCGCGCGGCGCAGCGGACATGAAGTCCGGGCTCGCGGCGTGCGTGTTCGCGGCGCTCGCGCTCGCGGAACGCGACGTGGACGGACGAGTCGTCGTCGAGGGCGTCGTCGGCGAGGAGGCCGGCGGCGTCGGCGCGGCGACCGCGGCGCTGGACAACCCCTACCCTTTCGACCGGGACGCCGCGATTATCGCCGAGCCGACCGCGCTCACGCCCGTGGTCGCCTCAGAAGGGAGTCTCATGAAGCGCCTGCGGTTGACCGGGCGATCCTCGCACGCGGCGACGCCGTGGCGCGGCGAGTCCGTCCTCCCGCACTTCGACAGCATCCGGGAGGCGTTCGCGGAGCTCGCCGAGGAGCGCGAGCAGGCTGTCACCCACCCGCTGTACGAGGAGTTCCCGACGAAGTGGCCCGTCGTCTGCGGGACCGTCGAAGCGGGGGAGTGGGCGTCGACGGTGCCGGCGTCGCTCACTGCGGAGTGGCGCATCGGCGTCGCACCGGGAGAGACCGTCGCCGAGGTCGAGGAATCGTTCGACGAGCGACTCGCGACCGTCGCCGCGGAAAACGAGTGGCTCGCCGAACATCCGCCCGAGTTCGAACGGTTCACCGTCCAGTTCGAAGCGTCCGAAATTTCGGCCGACGAGCCCGTGGTGCGAGCGGTCCAGTCCGGAATGCGCGCGAACGACCTCGAGGAGACCGCGCCGCGGGGCGTGACCTACGGCGCGGACGCGCGCCACTACATCGAGGCTGGGATTCCGACGGTGATGTTCGGCCCGGGGAGCATCGAACAGGCGCACTTCCCCGACGAGACCATCGACTTTCGGGAGGTCGAGACGGCGGTGGACGTACTCGCTGACGCGGCCGCCGCGTTTCTCGCGGAGGACTAGAGGTAGTCGCGAAGCGCGTCGGCGACGACGTCGTCGGCGTCGCGGTCCGATCCGGGCGCGTGCCGGCGGAGGTCGCGGTAGACCGGCGACGGGAGCGTACCCGTGAGCTCGCCGGGGGTGACGCCGAGCTCTTCGAGCACGTCGTCGAGGGAGTCGCCGTCGTTGACCGCGCTGG
>CAXREU010000196.1:0-9028 GCA_964229715.1 Halobacterium sp. | reverse complement strand
GTCGGGTACCGTCGTTCCCGCCGCCGACGTCGAAGTCGACGTTCTCGAAATAGTTCGGCGGTTCGCCCGTTGTCGCGTACTCGTAGAGTGCGACCTTCGCGATGCCGTTCAGCGTCGCCGCGACGACAAACGCCACGACGAACAGCGGGAGGCCGACGGCTGCCGCCGCGGCGATGCTCCCCGAGACTGCGAAGACGACGACGGCGACGAGCAAGGCCACCAGGAAGAGCGTGGCGTGGACGAATCCGAGCCCGAACTCCGCGCCAAGTGACTCGCCCCAGGTGTCCCGGACGATGTCGACGCTGCGCCCGAACACGCCCCGAAGGTCCTCGTCCTCGAAGATGGCGACCGGGACGACGAAGTACGTGACGACCGCCCACGATACGCTCAGTAGTGCGCCCGCGAGGACGCCCGCCAGGTTGTCCGACTCCTGGAGCGCGCGCACGACGAGGCCGACGAGCGTGCTGACGACCGCCCACGCGAACAGCGTGCCCTTGTGCTGCCACGCCGCCCGCAAGCCCGCGCGCACGCTCGGCTCGCGGCCCTCAATGGCGTCCTTCGTCGCAAACATCAACCCCGCGGTGAACAGCACCGCGAGGAACGCCGAGCCGAGGTAGCCAACCGCGAGCGCGACGTACAGCGTCGCGTCGGGCGCGTTCGCGAGCGCGGCCAGTGGCAACAGACCGATTCCGACGCCGAACGCCGACGCGAAGAACGCGATGCCGGCGGCGCCCGCCAGCAGCGGGAACCACAGCAGGTTCGGGTGGTCGCGGAGCACGCCGACACTGTCGCGCGCGAGCGTGATGCCAGTCCGGAGGCGGCGTCGCAGTCCCATGGCCGGTCGTACAGCGGCGCTCGGGATGAGTGCTTCCCCGCGCTCGCAGTCGCTGCGAAGGGGCGACCGGTGCGGACAGCGACAGCCCTTACTTCGGTGACGCCCACAGATACGGGTATGAACCGCCGCGCGTTCCTCGCCGCCAGCGCCACCGGCTCGCTCGCCGCCGTTTCGGGCTGTCTCGGGTTGTTCGGCTCCTCGTCGTCGGCGCCGGTCAACCACGTCGGCAACCTCGATTCGGAGTTCCACGCGAACACCTCGCTGCCGGCCGACGACGACCCGGCCGACGGTTATCCGCCCGCGCACGGCGACCCCGGGGAGCGCAGCGTCGACCCGTCGTCGTTCCCCACGACGACTACGAACGGCGAGACCATCCGGCTCGCACCCATCGAGGTGGCGCGCTACTGGCACCAGCGCGGGGACGCCCGCTTCGTGGACGCACGCGCCCTCGAGTACTACGAGCAAGCCCACATCTACGGCGCCGTCAACAGCCCCGCCCAGCGCGGCTCGCAGGGCGGCGGCATCAGCGGCTGGGCGAGCGACGACCGCATCGTCTGTTACTGTGGCTGCCCCCACCACCTCTCCTCGATTCGGGCGTCCGCGCTCCAGTCCGCGGGGTTCTCGAACGTCTTCGTCATCGACGAAGGGTTCGTCCCGTGGCGAGACAACGGGTACGCGATGCGCGGCACGAACTTCACCGCGCCCCAGGAAGCGCTCATCGAGGGTGAGGTCGACCCCGCGCACGCTGGCGAGTACGCGTGGGCGACCCACGAACCGTCCGGCCAGGCGGAGGCCGCGCCCATCGCTGACGACGGCTCCTTCGCAGTCCACTTCAAGTTCTACGACCTCACCGACGCCGCGCCGATTCACGTCCAGACGCCCGCCTTCGACGTCACGCGGCCGCTCGGCGACCTCACCGGCGCAGTGCTGACTGGCTGACCGGCCCCGGCCGTTTTCCCGCTCCAGTGCCTCCGCCCGACCGATGCGTAGTCCCCCGTCCGAACGACACCCCGTAGCCCGCGCCTGGTAGCGTGTTCGCGTCACTGCTCACGCTGCTGGCTGGAGTTACGACGCTCGTCTACGGCGGCGACCGGGTGGTCGACGGCGCGAGTGAGCTCGCCCGCCACGCCGGCGTCTCCACGTTCTTCGTCGGCGTCACCGTCGTCGCCGTCGGGAGTTCGGTGCCCGAAATCGCGACGTCGCTGTACGCCGCAGCGTACGGCTCCGGCGACCTCGTGGTCGGCCACATCGTCGGCTCCGCGACCTCCCAGATTACGCTCGGGGTGGGTATTCTCTCGCTGGCGGCGCCGCTGTCGGTCGCCCGCGAGAAGACCCGCATCTACGGCGGCGGGATGCTCGCCGCGATGGCGGTGATGGCGGTCGCACTCCAGTCCGGCACCATCACGCGCACCCAGGGCGCGCTCATGGTGTTGGCGTACCTGGGCTTCCTCGCGGTGCTCGCCGAACACGAGGACTACGCCGAGCACGTCTCCGAGTCGGAGCTGACGCTCCGGCGCGCCACCGGCTACGTACTGTTGGGCGTCGCGCTGGTCGTCGTCGGCGGCCACCTCCTCGTGACCGGCAGCCAGCGCCTAGCGGTCAGCCTCGGCGTCCCGAGCCACCTCGTCGGCCTCGTCACGGGGCTCGGGACGACCGCGCCCGAAATCGCGGTGGCGCTGGTCGCCGTCCGCCGCGACCGCACCGGCATCGCGGTGGGGACGCTGCTCGGCTCAAACATCACGGACCCGCTGTTCTCGCTGGGTGTCGGCGCCGCACTCGCGGGCGTCCACGTCACCGGCGTCGACGCCGTCCTTACCTCCGTTGTATACATGATTGTCGCCAGCGCGCTCGTGCTCGCGGTCGTCTACACGCGCCGGCCCGTCGGCCGCGCCGGGTCGCTGGCGTGTCTCGTGCTCTACGTCCCGACGTTCCTCCTCGGATAGTGGCAGGTAGGCTTACGGTGGTGGCGTGGCGACGCCACAGTATGCGACGAGTCGTCATCGTGGGTGCTCTCGGCCGCGACTTCCACGACTTCCTGACCGTCTTCCGCGACAGCCGCGACCACCGCGTCGTCGCGTTCACCGCCGCGCCCAGCCAGAACCTCGGCGAGACGGGCGACCACCACGCCACGTTCCCCGCGGCGCTTGCGGGCCCGGACCACCCCGACGGCATCCCTATCGTCCCCGAATCCGAACTCGAAGCCGTCGTCGACGAGCACGCCGCCGACGAGGTCGTCTTCTCGTACTCCGACGTCTCCCACGAGAAGGTGATGCACGTCGCCTCGCGGGCACTGGCGGCCGGCGCGGACTTCCGCGTCGTCGGCCCCGACGAGATGCAGTTGGACGCCGACGTGCCCGTGCTCGCGGTGGACGCGGTGCGCACGGGCTGCGGGAAGAGCCAGGTGTCGCGGGCGCTCACGGCCGAACTCGAATCGCGTGGGGACGACGTCGCGGTCGTCCGCGAGCCGATGCCGTACGGTGACCTCACTGAGAAGCGCGTCGCGCGCTTCGCCGACGAGTCCGACCTCGCCGACCTCACCATCGAGGAACGCGAGGAGTACGAGCAACACGTCCAGCGCGGGCACGTCGTCTATGCAGGCGTCGACTACGCGGAAATCGTCGAGCGCGCGAGCGCGGAAGCCGACGTCATCGTGTGGGACGGCGGGAACAACGAACTTCCGTTCGTCCGCCCGGACCTCCACGTCGTGCTCGCGGACCCGCTACGCGCGGGCGACGAACTCAGCTACCATCCGGGAGAGGCGAACCTCCGGGACGCGGACGCCGTCGTCGTGAACAAGGAGAACAGCGCCAGCGACGACCAGATTCGGACGGTCGTGGAGAACGTCCGCGACGTGAACCCGGACGCCGAGATTCGCCACGCGGACTCCGTCGTGACCGTCGACGACCCCGACGAGGTCCGTGGGAAGGATGCGCTCGTGGTCGAGGACGGGCCGTCGCTCACGCACGGCGGCACCGACTACGGCGCGGGTACGGTCGCCGCCGAGCGCTACGACGCCACCCGTCTCGACCCGCGCGGGGAGGCCGTCGGTTCTATCGCGGACACCCTGGAGAAGTACGGCCACCTCGACCGCCTACTGCCCGCGATGGGGTACACCGACGAGCAGATTGCGGACCTCGAAGCGACCATCCGGAACGTCGACCCGGAGGTCGTCGTCGCGGGGACGCCGCACTCGCTGTCGGAGTACGTCGACGTGGACGCGCCAATCGTGCAGGTGGACTACCACGTGGAGTTCCACGACACCACGGTCGCCGACTTCCTCGACGCGCACGCCGACGACCTCGACCGCTGAGGCATCCGGGAGCTTTACGCCGGATGGCGTCGTCACTGTCGGCATGACGACCACGGTAGCGGTGACTGGTGCGACTGGCGGCCTCGGCGAAGCGGTCGCGCGGGCGTTCGCCGACGAGGGCGCGACGGTCGTGCTCGGCGGCCGGGACCGACAATCGCTCGATACACTGGCCGAGGAACTCGGCGGCGAGTTTCTGCGGGCGGACGTGCGCGACGAGTACGAACTCGAACGCTTCATGGAGCACGCGTCGAAGGCCGGCGACGCCTCCGGCATCGACGTGGGGGCCCCCTGCGCGGCCGTCTACCCCGGGCCGGCGGGCGAGACGCCGCGCCCCGAGGAGTCCTACAGCGCGTTCGACGACACGATGCGGACGAACGCCCGCGGGGTGTTCGCGGCCGTCCGCGAGGCGCTCCCGCACATGGACGAGACCGGGCGCGTCGTCATCCCAACCGGGAGCGTCGCTCGCGACCCGGACCCCGGGTTCGGGGCGTACGCCGTCTCGAAGGCCGCCGTCGAGGGCGTCGCGCGCCAGTTCGCGGCGGACTGCGAGCAGGCCGTCGGCTGCGTCGACCCCGGTGCCGTCGACACCGCGCTCCACGGAAAGGGCGGCCGCGACCCCGCGACGGTCGCGGGACTGTTCACGTGGGCGGCGTCGGAACCCGCACGCCTCGACGGCGCGGTGCTGGACCTCGCGGACTGGCAGGCGGCCCGCGAGTAGTTAGACGACGCGCACGCGCTCGGCGGTGACGTCGACGCCCGGACTGTAGAGGAGGTGGGGGACCGAGTCCGGCTCCTCGAAGCCGTTCGCGGCGAAGAGGTCGTTCGTTCGGATGGTGGCGTCGGCGTGGGCGACCCGCCACGGGTCGTGGCTGACTTCGCCGCAGAACACCCGCTTGCGGCCGGCGGCGTAGAAGCGGTAGCGCTCCATCAGGAACGCTTCGAGGGTGCCCGGCGTGGCTTCCGCAGGCTCGCCGATGGGCTCGTAGGTCGCGTCGAACTCCAGGTCCGGGACGCCCGAGTGCGTGCGGCGGCTCCGGAACGTCATTTTGTCCCCTTCGCGTTCGACGTTCATCTTCGCGCGGTAGTACGGCAGTCGGAACAACGCGCGTGCGAGTGCGACGCCGAGGCGGTCGTTCGCGTCGAGGTTGAAGAAGTAGTTGCCGGGGCCGGCGTCGCCGTTGTCGTACGTGCGGAGGTTCAGTTCGCCGAACGTCCGGCCGATTGACGCTGGGATACCGAGCGGCCGGACATCTTTCATCACGAACGGGACCGCGGACAGCCACGCGCGGCCGTCGAAGGTGTCTGCGGTGACCCCGTCGGGCAGCCGCGCGTCCACGACCTCGGGGTCGACGGGCCAGCTCGCGACCAACAGGTTCCGCCACTCCATCGAGACGACATCCATACCCGCAGTACGCAACCTGGGGTCTTCGGCGTGCCGGCCAACCGACACAGTATTAACTATCCAAGAGAGTTTAATAACTGAATGTCTGTCACGCAGTCCGTCGCCGCGGTCCGAGCGCGCACCTCCCGGCTCGGCGTCGTCAGTCTCGTCGCGTTCCTCGCGCTGTCCGCCTATGTCCTCACCACCGGCGAAGCGCAGAAACTCCTCGGCATCGCGTGGGTCGCGTTTGCCGCGATGGCCGGCGCTGCCGCCCTCGGCGCGCGCGCCAGCAACGAGCACCCCACGGGCCTCGTCTGGGGGTACGGCCTCGCGAGCGGCGCGATGGTCGCCAGCTCCGCCGCGGTCCTCGTCCCGCAGGCCATCGGCTACGCCCCCAAGCCCGGCGGCTTCGGAATCGCCGCCGGCATCCTCGTCGGCTTCGGCGCGCACACCGTCGGGCACCTCGTCACGCACCGCGACCTCCCGCTGGACCGCACGTCCGCGGAGCTGGCCGCGCACTCGCTGACCGCCGGCTCCATCATCGGCGTCGTCTACACCGCGATGCCCGAGCTCGGCCCGCTGCTCGGGCTCGCCATCGTCTCCCACAAGGGCCCCGCAGGCTACGCCGCCGCCCGCCGACTCACCGCACAGGGCCGCTCCCCGATGATGCTGCTGCTCCCGTCCGCCGGCGTCGGCATCGCCGCGCTCGCCGTCACCATCCTCTCGTTCCCGACGGACGCCACCTTCCGCGCCGTCATCTTCGGGTTCGCCGCCGGCATCTTCCTCCACGTCGCGATGGACTTCCTCCCCGAGTGCGAGACCGGCAGCGAAGTCCACGCCGCCGCCGAACGCGGCGGCCACGAGGGCCACGACCACGAAGTTCTCGACCGCCTCCGCCTCCACGCCGTCGCCTCCACCGCACTCGGCGGACTCGCAGTCGCGACCGCGTGGCTGCTGCTGCAGTAATCAGGCGTACTCGCGCCAGCGACTCCCACACTCCTTGCATTTGAAGAAGCGCGTCGGCGGCTCGTCGGCGGCGCCGGTCTGTTTGATGGTGTACCACGCTTCGTCGTGGCCGCACTCGGGACACGTCTCCTCGGCCGTGGGTTTCCCCTCGAAGTTGGCCTCCTCGCTCGTCTCGATGACGTCGCTGGTGTCCTGAGCGGCGGTCGTGACGAACTCGCCGCTGTCGCCGGCGGGCTCGGTGTGCCCGCAGCCCGAACAGACGCGCTCGTCGTCCTGCTTGTGCATCATCGACCCGCACTCGTCGCAGAACTGCATGTCCCGCGTTAGGACTCGTCTCCGGAAAAATCACTCGCCTCGCTCTCCTCGCGGGCCGCGACCACCGGACAGTTCACGACGCGGAAGTGGTCGGTGTCGACCTCCGCCTCGATGGTCGTCCCCTCGTGCGTGCACGCCGTTTCCGGCGGGTCCGCGAAGTGCTCGCAGCCCTGGCAGAGGCGCTTCTCGACGACGCGCACGTCCCGCTCGACTTCCTCGCCGGCCCCGGATTCGACGCCTGCCGACTCCGTAACGCCCGCGGCCTCCGCGACCGACTCGTCCGCTGATGCCGAGAGCTGCTCCCAGACCGCCTCCTCGTCGACGCTGCCGACATCGACGTCCGTGACCAGCGCCTCGAACTCGTCGTCCGTCTCCGCTTCGCGGCTCCGTTCGACGTCTTCGCGGAGGTCCGCCAGCGGCTCCTGCTCCGGCTCGTGCTCCTCGTCGCCGTGCTCGCGCTCGTCACTCATCGCGGGCACCCCCGAGCTGGTCGCCAGCGATGCCGTCGAGGACGTCGGCTGTGTCGCCCTCGACGTGCTCCGTGTCGACAACTTCGGGGCCGCCGTCGTCTTCGTCGTCGCCGGCGGCCATCGCTTCCAGCGTCTCGTCGTCCGTCCCGAGCCACGACTCGTCGTCGAGCACGCTCTCGTCGGTCGGCAGCGCCGGCGCCGACCCCGCGACGAGGACGTGCGTGCCGAACCAGCCCGGGTTCGCCTCCACCGCCTCGAAGGTCGTCGCGCAGAACGGACACTCCGGCGCCGTCAACAACGCGACCGTGACTTGCTCGCCGCACTCCCCGCACTCGGCCTCGCGGACGCCCGCGACGTTCGCTTCCCGCTTGAGGCGCTCGGCGCGCTCACGGCGCGCCTCCGCGGCCGCCAGCGACGCCACCGAATCGCGCATCGACACGACCGCCGTGGCCAGCGTCGTCGTCTTGCGGTTGAGGTTCTGGGTCTCGTCGCGGAGGTACGTCAACACCTCCTCGAAGTTGTCGAAGCCCGCGTCCACGCGCTCGCGAAGCTGTCGCACCGCTTCCGAGACCTCCGCGACCTCGGCGTTGGCGTCACGCGCGGCGTTCACTGCCTCTTCCGCCCGCGAGGAGAGCTCCGGGTGGTCGTGGTCTATCGGCGCCTTCGCGTCGGCGTCGCGCTTGACCTGGATGACGCGCTCGCGGACGTCCTGTATCTTCTCGTCGAACTCGCTGTCCACGTCCTCGATGTCCGCGCGCAGGTCGTCCTCGACGGAAGCGAGGCGCTCGTCGAGGTCGTCGCTAGTGACGACGTCGGTCTGTTCGTCGGCCTCGCGGTACGCCACCACGACCCGTTCGAGGAACTCCTCGGTGGTGACGCCGAGGTCGTCGGCTCGCTGCGACAGCCACGACGCCAGGGCCCCCTCCAGCGTCGCCTCGACTGCGTCCGACGTGCCGTCGGCCATTCACCCGAGTTTGGCACTCTGCTGTCTTGAATCGTTCGCCCGGACTACCGAATCTTCCGGACGTCCGTGACGTCGAAGCCCGCGTCGTGAATCTCGGTCTCGAACTGCACGATGTCCTCCTCCTCGAGGCGCCCGAGTACGCCACGGAACTCCCGGACGAACATCGTGCGCACGCGCTCGTTCCCGCCGCTCTCCCACCGGAACTGAACGGTGCCGTCCACGGAGGTCATCAGGCTCCCGAACTCCTCGTCGGTGACGGCGTCCCGCGTCAAGTGGAGCAGGAGCAGGCCGTCCCAGCCACGCGCCGCCTTTCGCAACCCCTTCAGCGTCATCACCACGTCGCTGAACGCCATGTCCCGTTCGCGCGCGCCGATGAGGTCAGTCAGCGAGTCCACGACCACGAGACTACCGCTGGCGTGCTCGTCGAGGTAGTCCGCGAACGCTTCGAGGACGTCGCGGCGGTCGCTGTCGCTCTGTCCGAGGTCCGAAATCGAGCGGTGTTCGCCCGCGTACCACTCCCGGGGAACGGGGCTCAACTGGAAGTACTCCGGGGAGAAGTCCGCGAACGTCACCGCGTCGAGGCCCGCGTCGACGATTTCGTCGTCCATCGCGAACGAAATCTCCCGGCGGAGCTCATCCTCGTCGGCGGTAAAGGAGACGTAGTGGATGTCCTCCGGCGGCACCGCCGAGCCGTGGAGGTCGCCGTAGTGTAACTCGAAGAGCTCCGGATTCGCGGCCTGGAGCCCGTTCAGGACGGCGCTCGTGTAGACGAACTCGCGGGCGCCGG
>CAXREU010000195.1:0-2580 GCA_964229715.1 Halobacterium sp. | reverse complement strand
CGCTGTCGGTGGCGTACGCGACGTCGGCGACCGAGTCCTCGATTGGGAGGTCGCGGGCGTGCCACTCGTCGGCGGGGGCGTCGGGCGCGTGCTCGTAGAGCGCGTCCGCGGTCGCGGCGTGGGCGCGGCCGAGGTTGCCCGCGTCGGCGGTCACGGGGTCACTGGTGGCGACCGCGAAGTCGCCGTCGGCGGCGTGCATCCAGCCCGCGCCGAGCCGGTAGAGGCCGTCGGGCGTCGCGGCCAGCGGGACGCCGGCCGCCGCGACGTCCTTCGCGTCGTCCAGCCCGACCGCGGAGAGCGCGTCGCCCGTGAGGCGGTAGACGCCGTCCGCGGCGGCGACGAGGTCGGCGTCGAGCGCATGAACGTCCGCGTCGACGGTACCGACGGTCGTCCACTCGTCGCCCTCGTAGCGCGCGAGGCGGCCGTCCTCGCCGGCCGCGAGCACGTCGCCGTCGTAGGCCGTAACCGCGACTGCAGGCCCGAATCCCGTCTCTTCGAAGCCGTCGTCGTCGCCGACGAGCACGTCCTCGACGGTTGCGGCGGCAATGCCGCGCGGGGTCGCCGCGACGTCGCGGGCAGTACAGCGCTCGACGAGGCTGAACTCCCCGACTTTGTCCTGCGAGACGCGCGCGACGGCGACGCCGAGGTCGGCGGCGACGTACGCGTCGACGGTCTCGGACTGGTCGGTGTAGACGCGCTTCTCGCGGATAGTCGGCATACCTGAACGCGTCTCGCGAGCGAGCGAAAGCGTTGCGGTTGCACCGGAAACCACGAAAACCCTTTCCCGTGGCCGCCGTAGGCGGGGGTATGCGACGACGGTCGGTGCTCGCGGCGGTGGCCGCGCTGGCCGCCGGCAGCGGCTGTTTGCAGGTGGTCGGTAGCAACCCCGTGGAGATTCGGGTGCGGCGTGCCGGCGAGGCCGCCGTCGAGGACGCCGACACCCACTGCCCGCTGTCCGCGCCGTTCGTCGAGGCCCACCCCGCCCTGGAGCGCGTGCTGACGTCGGCGACGACCGCGCCCGACGGCGAGTGGGTCGTCACGGACGTCGACCGGGAGACCGGGGAGGCGCTGGCGGCCGACCTCCGGAAGCGCTGCGGGCAAGTCGACGCCATCTACCGTTACGAGGGCGACGAGTACTTGGTGCGCGTGCTGGTCGAGAACGGCGACGCGGGAAATCAGAACAGTTCGGCCAGTTCGGAAGCGATTAGGCGCGGGCCGCCCCAGAAACGCACATGAAAGTGTTCGGGTCCAGCGGCACCCGGGGCGTCGCGAACGAGGAGCTCACCCCCGGGTTCGTGCAGGGGGTCGCGAAGGCCGCGGGGTCGGTGTGGCGGACCGACCGCGTTGCCGTCGCGCGGGACACGCGAACGACCGGTCGGATGCTCGTGAACGCCGCGACCAGCGGCCTCCAGAGCGTCGGCATCGACGTCGACCGGCTCGGCGTGGTGCCGACGCCGGGCCTGCAGGCGTACGCCGAACGAGAGGGGATTCCCGCGGTGATGGTGACCGCGAGCCACAACCCCGCGGAGTACAACGGCGTCAAGCTCGTCGGCGCGGACGGCGTCGAACTCCCCGTGGACGAACTGGAGCGCATCGAGCGGAAGTTCCTCACCGAGCAGTTCGACGAGGTCGCGTGGGACGCGGTCGGCGCGGACGTCGACGTGGAGTCCGCGCGCCGCGAGTACGTCGAACAACTACTGGACGCGGTCGACCGCGAGGCCATCGCAGACGCGAACCTCACGGTCGCGCTCGACCCCGGTCACGGCGCGGGCGCGCTCACCAGCCCCGAGTTCTACCGCCGGCTCGGCTGCAAGGTCGTCACCGTGAACGGCCAGCCCGACGGCCACTTCCCGGGCCGCGACCCCGAGCCCGTCGCGGAGAACCTCGGCGACCTCGGTAGCCTCGTGCGCGCGACGGACGCCGACATCGGTATCGCCCACGACGGCGACGCCGACCGCGCCATCTTCTTCGACGAGCACGGCGACTACGTGGAGGGCGACGCGACGCTGGCGGCGCTCGCGGAAGCCGAACTCGACGAGGGCGACACCACGGTTTCGGCAGTGAACGTCAGTCAGCGCCTCGTGGATGTCTGCGACCGTACGGGCGCGGACCTCGAACTCACGCCCATCGGGAGCACGCAGATTATGACCCGCATCCGCCAGCTCGACTCCGAGGGCGAGACGGTGCCCGTCGCGGGCGAAGGCAACGGCGGGGTCATCTTCCCGGGCTACCGGATGACCCGCGACGGCGCGTACACGGGCGCGCGCTTCCTCGAACTGCTCGCGGACGGCACGGCCAGCGAGGTCGTTGCGCCGTACAGCGACTACCACAACGTCCGCATCAACGTCGGCTACGACGACGACGCCGAGCGCGAGGCGCTGCTCGGCGCGGCCGAAGAACAGGCGCTGGACGCCGACGCCGACCGCACCACCATCGACGGCTACCGGCTCGACTACGGCGACGCGTGGGTGCTCGCGCGGCCCTCCGGCACGGAACCCGTCGACCGCATCTCCGCGGAAGCCACCAGCGAGGAGCGCGCTCGCTCGCTCGCCGACGAGTTCGCGGCCGCGCTCCGCGCCG
>CAXREU010000194.1:0-3114 GCA_964229715.1 Halobacterium sp. | reverse complement strand
TCCGCGACGAGTACGACTTCGCGGCCGACACCGTCGAAGCAATCGGCGACCTCGTGCGCGAAGGCGAACAGGCGCGCGCGGACGGCGACCTCGACACGCTCGGTCGACTGATGGACTTCAAACACGGCCTCCTCGCGGCGCTCGGCGTCTCCGCGCGTTCGCTCGACAACCTCGTGTGGGCGGCCCGGGACGGCGGCGCGCTCGGCGCGAAGCTCACCGGTGCGGGCGGCGGCGGCTGCATTGTCGCGCTCGACGAGGGTGACAGCGTGGAGACCGCACTGTCGCTGGCGCCGGAGTGCGAGCAGTCGTTCCGCGCCGAACTCGCGACGGAGGGCGTGCGCGTCGAATGACGGTCGTCGTGAAACTCGGTGGCAGCGCCGTCACGGAAAAAGACCAGCCCGAGACCGTCGCCGACGACCGTCTCGCAGACCTTGCGGGCGCGCTCGGCGACGCGACCGTCGACGACCTCGTGGTGGTGCATGGTGGCGGGAGCTTCGGCCACCCGCACGCGGCCGAACACGGCATCTCAAGCAGTGAGGGCTCGAAGGACGACGCTGCGGTCCGGGATGTCGCGAGCGCGATGGAGGAACTGAACGCGGCAGTCGTCGGCGCACTCGCGGACGCAGGCGTCCCCGCTGTTCCCGTGCATCCGTTCTCGGTCGGCTACCGGACCGCCAACGGCGACCTCCAGTTTTCGACGGGACAGCTCGCGGCGATGCTCGACGAGGGATTCGTCCCGGTGTTGCACGGCGACGTGCTCACGCAAGTCGGGGAAGGCGCGACCATCGTCAGCGGCGACGAACTCGTCACACACGTCGCCGGCGAGCTCGACGCCGATCGCGTCGGCCTCTGTTCGACGGTGCCGGGCGTCCTCGACGAAGCCGGCGACGTCGTCCCCGAGATTACGGACTACGAGGACGTCGCGGCGGCGCTGGACGGCAGCGACGCGACCGACGTCACCGGCGGGATGGCCGCGAAAGTCCGTGCGCTGCTGGCGCTCGGCGCGCCCGCGTTCGTGTTCGGCCCGGACGCACTCCCGGCCTTCCTCGCGGGCGAGGACGCCGGGACGCGCATCGAGGGCTGAGGGTTACTCGTCGAGTTCCGCGACGTCGGCGTCCGGCGCGTTCTCCTTGACGCTGTTCAGCCCCTGTCGGGCCTTCTGTTTCGAGGCGTACCCCTCCCCGGAGTCCGCGATGATGTTGCCGTTGCTGTGCACGAGTCGCCAGCGGTACTGCCCGATGTCGTCCTCGTAAATCTCGAAGGTGGCGTCCGACATACGACCCAGCACACCACGCGCCCTCAAGGCGATTGTGGCCGACTGCCCGCCGCGGCAATCCCCGCTGTTTTTAACACCGCGGGACGTAGGGCTGCCAAGAGCAGCGTCGCGTGCGTTGACGCGACGGCGGCCGATGGCTGTAAGACGCCGCGGCCGCCGCCGCCAGCGCGCGGCTGTTTCAGACACGACTCCCCCTCACCGGGGGTTTCAGTGCTTCAAAACCATGGAAATCGAAATCGCAACAATCGGCGGATACGAAGAAGTCGGTCGGCAGATGACTGCCGTCCGAGCCGGTGACGACATTGTCATTTTCGACATGGGCCTCAACCTCTCGCAGGTCCTGATTCACGACAACGGCGAGACCGAGAAGATGCACAGCCTCGACCTCATCGACATGGGCGCAATCCCGGACGACAGCGTCATGTCCGACCTCGAGGGCGACGTGCAGGCAATCGTGCCGACGCACGGCCACCTCGACCACATCGGCGCGCTGTCGAAGCTCGCCCATCGCTACGACGCACCCATCGTCGCGTCACCGTTCACGCTCGAACTGGTGAAAGGCCAAATCGAGGGCGAACAGAAGTTCGGCGTCGACAACGACCTCGTGGAGATGGAAGCCGGTGAGACGATGCAGATTGGCGAGGACTGCGAACTCGAATTCGTCCACGTCACCCACTCCATCATCGACGCCATCAACCCCGTCCTCCACACGCCGGAGGGCGCGGTCGTCTACGGCCTCGACAAACGCATCGACCACGACCCTGTCCTGGAAGACCCCATCGACATGAAGCGGTTCCGCGAAATCGGGCGCGAGGGCGAGGGCGTCCTCTGTTACATCGAGGACTGTACGAACGCCGGCCGGAAGGGCCGCACGCCCTCCGAGAGCGTGGCGCGGCGCCACCTCAAGGACGCGATACAGAGCATGGAGGACTACGACGGCGGCATCGTCGCCACGACGTTCTCCAGCCACGTCTCCCGCGTCTCTTCGCTCGTGGAGTTCGCGAAGGACATCGGCCGGGAGCCGATTCTGCTCGGCCGCTCGATGGAACAGTACTCGGGCACCGCCGAGCGCATGGGCCGCGTGAACTTCCCGGACGACCTCGGGATGTTCGGCCACCGCAAGAGCGTCGACCGCGCGTTCAAGCGCGTGATGAACGAGGGCAAGGAGAACTTCCTGCCTATCGTCACCGGTCACCAGGGCGAACCCCGCGCGATGCTCACCCGCATGGGCCGCGGCGAGACGCCGTACGACATCGAGAACGGTGACAAGGTCATCTTCTCGGCGCGCGTCATCCCGGAGCCGACCAACGAAGGCCAGCGCTACCAGAGCGAACAGCTCCTCCGCATGCAGGGCGCACGCATCTACGACGACATTCACGTCTCCGGCCACCTCCGCGAGGAAGGCCACTACGAGATGATGCAGGCGCTCCAGCCCCAGCACATCATCCCCGCCCACCAGAACATGAAAGGCTTCGCACCGTACGTCAGCCTCGCGGAGAGCCAGGGGTACAAGGTCGGTCGCGACCTTCACGTGACCTCGAACGGCAACACCATCCAGCTCGTCGAGTAGATGTCCAAGAACGCCCGCGAACAAGCGGTGCTCGGTGCGGTCCGCGAGCGCCGCGAGAAGGTCAACGCCGCCATCGACGAAGACCTCCCGGCGCAGCGTCCCGAACGCCTCTACGAGGCGGCGCGTTACATCCTGGAAGCCGGCGGCAAGCGCCTGCGGCCCGCGGTCCTGCTGCTGACTGCGGAGGCGCTGGCCGATGTCGAACAGATCGGACGAGCGTCGTGTAGGGAAAGAGTGTTCACCACGGTGTAGATCTCGGTGGTCGCCG
>CAXREU010000193.1:0-4513 GCA_964229715.1 Halobacterium sp. | reverse complement strand
AGCACGTACAACTGACCTACGCGGACGGAACAGAGGCCGTCCGCGACGTCTCCATGGAGATTCCGGAGGGCGAGTTCTTCGGGTTCCTCGGCGCGAACGGCGCGGGGACGACCACGACCATCAAGGTGCTCGTGACGCTCCTCCAGCCGACCGGCGGGAGCGTCAGCGTCAACGGCCACGATGTCGAAATCGAGCCGCGCGCGGTCCGGGAGTCCATCGGCTACATGGCCCAGGAGACGAGTATCGACCCAGAGCTCACCGCCCGGGAGAACGTCCGATTCGCCTGCGAGGCGTACGGCGTCTCCACGGACGGCCGCGGGGAGCGCATCAACGAACTGCTGGACCTCGTGGACCTCGCGGACGTCGCCGACAAGCAGGCCAAGGACTTCTCCGGCGGGATGAAAAAGCGCCTCGACGTCGCCACCGCGCTCGTCCACGAGCCGCCCATCGTCTTCCTTGACGAGCCGACCACTGGACTGGACCCGAAGGCCCGCAACCGTCTCTGGGAGTACTTCGAGCGCATCAACGAGCGCGGGACGACCGTCTTCCTCACGACCCAGTACCTCGAAGAAGCAGACCAGCTCTGCGACCGCCTCAGCGTCATCCGCGACGGCGAAATCGTCGCGTCGGGCTCACCGGACGAACTGAAGGCACGCGTCGGCGGTGCCGTCCTCGACATCGAGTTCGCGGACGCCGACGACGCGATGCTCGAACGCGCCCGGACGGTCGCCGCCGATGCCGACCTCTTCGAGGACGCGGACGTCGAAGTCACCGACGACGGCCTCAGCGTTCGCTCCGCGTCGGCCCGCCGCCACGGGACCGATTTGCTCGTCGCGTTGAACGAAGCCGGGTTCGCCGTCACCGGGTTCAACGTCCGCGACCCGACGCTCGACGACGTCTTCCTCGCGATTACGGGCGAAGGACTCGACGAGGATAGTGATGCGGCCGCGGAGGTGGCCGAATGAGCGCTGAGGGCCAACAACGGGCGACGGGCAACGGCTTCGCGCGGGACACGTGGATTAACCTCAAGCGGTGGGTGTTGAAGACGACACGGAACCCCTTCGTGATGACCGTCTCCCTGCTGAATCCCATCATCTTCCTCGTGCTGTTCACGGAGGTGTTCGGGCAGATTACGGGCGGGGCCATCAGCCAGAGCCTCGGCACGGAGGCGAGCTACGTCACGTACCTCGTGCCGGCCATCGTCGTGCAGACATCGCTCATCGCCGCGACGACCTCCGGCATCGGCCTCGTCGAGGACATC
Source organism: Halobacterium sp. (assembly GCA_964229715.1). Classification (GTDB taxonomy): domain Archaea; phylum Halobacteriota; class Halobacteria; order Halobacteriales; family Halobacteriaceae; genus Halobacterium. Next base: position 3,252 of record CAXREU010000193.1, on the reverse strand, counting down.
GAGAGCGGGATGTTCGAGAAGGTGCTCGTCTCCCCGATGCACCGCGGCGCGGTGTTCCTCGGGAAGTCACTCTCGGAAGTGCTTCGCATCGTCGTGCAGACGTCGATAATCCTCGTGCTCGGCTACGTCCTCCTCTACGTTGACTCGGGCGCGTCGTTCCAGGAGTACGTCGCGACCGGCTGGCTGGGTATGCTCGGTATCGTCGCCGTCGGCATCGTGTTCTCCGTGTGGTTCACGGCGTTCTCGAACGTGATGGCGCTGCTCACGCGCGACCAGGAGTCCACGATTATCGCGGTGAACCTCCTGCAGTTCCCGCTGTTGTTCCTGTCGAGCGCGTTCCTCCCCCTGAACATCCTTCCGGGGTGGGTGCAGACGGTCGCCGCGCTCAACCCAATCACGTACGGCGTCGACGCGGCGCGCGCGCTGATGTTCGGACAGGACGTGATGACTGTCCTCGACGTCACGGCGTTCGGCGGCATGTGGGACACGCTCGTGCCGGCACTGGCCGTGCTGGTCGTGCTCGACTTCGTGCTGGGCGCGGTCGCCGTCCACTTCCTGAATCGCGCGTCCAGCTCGAAGGTGCAGTAACGACAACACCCAAGCCGCGGGGGACCAAATTCGTGGCCGAATGCCGCCCGCCGACCGGTCGCGCCGCGACGTGCTGAAGGCCGCCGTTGCCGCCGGCTCGACGGCCGCCCTCGCTGCGTGTCTGGACCTCGCGCCCGACGAGGGGCCGCCGCGCGGCTCCCGTTCCTCGAAGCCGGCGCGCCAGCATGCGTGGCACGACCACGTGCGCACCGACGAGTACGGCAACGTCGAACTGCCGCGCCACCAGACCTTGCTGTACCTCTCGCTGGACCGCGACGGCCCCCCCACGGAGTCCGACCGAGAAACCGTCGAGCGTGCGCTCGCGGTGCTCGACGAGGCCTACGAGTGGTCCAGCGACGGCCTGCTGTTCTCGGTGGCGTACTCGCCGGCGTACTTCGAGCGCTTCGACAGCGCGCTGTCTGGCGTCGACCTCCCGCGGCCGGAACCGTTGTCGCCGTTCGAGGACCCGGTCTTCGACACGCAGGACGTGCTCGTCCACCTCGCCAGCGACCGCGCGGCCGTCGCGCTCGAAGCCGAACACGCGCTCACGGGGAAGACAGACGAAACAAACGGCGTCGGCGTCGACGCGGCCCTAACTGACGCGTTCTCGGTCGACTCGCGCCGCACAGGCTTCGTCGGCGCGGGGCTGCCCGCCGACCACCAGGACGCCGCCGGCATCCCCGACTCGGAGCCGGTCCCCGAGGACGCGCCGCTGTTCATGGGGTTCACCGCCGGCTTCCGCGAGAATCAGGCCAGCGAGGACTCAGTCACCCTCCAGTCGGGGCCGTTCGCGGGCGGCACCACGAAAGTCGTCTCGAACCTCCGCCAGCGCCTCGACGACTGGTACGGCGAGCAATCCTTCGACGAGCGCGTGATGGAGCTGTTCAGTCCCGGCCACGCCGCCGACGACCTCGTAGAGGGCATCGGGAACAACCTCGGCGCGAACAGCCGGGTGGACGACTACGTCGACGACATCGAGGAGCACGCCCGCGAGTACGGTCGCGTCGGGCACGCGCAGAAGGCCGCTCGCGCGAACCGCGACGGGAACGGGAACGTTCGCGTGCTCCGGCGCCACTTCGAATCCACGGACGACATCGGCTCCGACCGCGCCGTCGCGAGCCTCCACTTCCCGTCGCTCCAGCGCGAGATTACGACGTTCGAGGACGTGCGCCGCGCGATGAACGGCACGGACGTTACCGAAGTGACGCCGGCAGTCCGCCAGCGCGTCAACAACGGCATCCTGGAGTACGTTTTCGTGCGGCGGCGCGGCTACTTCCTCGTGCCGCCGCGGGCGTTGCGCGCGCTCCCCGAACCCGACCCGTGACTACAGGTCGAGTTCGGTGGCGTCGCTGACGTCGAACTTCAGCACCTCGGGTTCGCCGGCGAGCAGGTCCGGGAGTTCGGCCTCGAATCGCTGGAAGTGCTCGCTGTTCTCGTGGGCTTCGAGCGCGGCCTCGTCCTCGTACTGCTCGAAGAACCGAATCCGGTTCTCGTCCTGGACGTCGACGGCTGCCCGGTAGTCGACGACGCCCGCTTCTTGGTTGGATTGTTCGACGAGGTGGTCGGCGAGGTCGAGGGCGTCCTCGCGGCGGTCCGGATCGATGGGGAAGGTCGCGTGGAGCACAATCATGCGTGCCCGGATAGCAGCCACCGGCCGAAGAAAGTCCGGGTACTGACACTACCGTCGGACGAGCAACACTACTGTGAGTGCGAGCGCCACGACGGCGTGGACGACGCCGTAGCCGGGGACTGACGAGTCCGATTCGCCCGTAGTTGCCTCACTGGCTTCCGTGGGCGTGACGACGCTGTCGTCGTCCGCGGGCGTCTGCACGACCGGTTCGTGAGGCGTCGTGGCCACCTCGTCGACCTGCCAGACGAGGAAGTAGGTGCTCACGGGACTGTCGCCGGCGCGCACGAGGCGGTCGGCCGCGGAGAACTCGCTGTCGCCGTCATCGGTGTACAACTGCGCGTACAGTCCGGCCGTCGAGCGGTTCTCGGGGAACGCAGACGGGTCGAAGTCGACGCTGACGTCGTTGTGGGCGCCAGCGTCGAGCGCCTTCGTGCCGACGACGCGGCTGTCGGTGCCTGATTCCGTCCGAAGCACGAGGAAGCCGTCCTCGGGGAGCACGGCGCTGTCGACGGTCGCAGTCGCGGACGCTGTTTGCTGAGCCTGCGCGCGCTCGGCGACGACGTTCGCCGGCTGGTCGGTCTTGGCGAGCGTCACCGACTGATTGGTCGTCGCGCCGAACGCCGACGCACGCTCGTCGACGCCGGGGTCGAACTCGCCGTTGTCGTCGCGGTCGGCGTGGAACGCTACCCACAACGACCCGTTGTCGGGCCAGTCGGCCCACACGTCGGCGTCCATTTGGACGGGAATGTTCTGCTGAAATCCGTCGTCGAAGTCGACCTGTGTGTGGCCGACGGGGGCGCCGATTTCGCCGTCGTCGGTCGCGCGGTGGAGGACGACGAAACCGTCCGTGAGTGGGCGAACGGCCTCCACGACGACGGTGCCGTCGGCGGAATGCTGGCTGTCGACCTCGACGTGGTTACCGTGGGCGGCGACCGGGCTGGCGGACGCCATGAGCGCGAGCGCGAGGAGGGCCGCGAGGGCTGCACGACGCATGCCGGCGTCTACCCGGGACGCGAGGTTAACGCTTCTGGAGC
>CAXREU010000192.1:0-6501 GCA_964229715.1 Halobacterium sp. | reverse complement strand
GTCAGCGTAACCTCCTGGTCCTCGATGGTGAGGTCGCTGAGCGCGCCCAAGATGAACTCGCTGCTGGTGAAGGAGTACTTCAGGAACGGCGCGAACACCGAACGGCCCGCCGGCCACCGGTAGTTCTGAATCCCGGACGTGTTGAAGTGCAGGTCGGCCGGATTCCCGGTGTACGCGTTGGTGTACGTGGCCTCGTGGACCGTGTCACCACTACTGGTCTGCCCAGAGGTTCCCGGATTTTCGGAGTCGGTCGGGTCAGAACTGTCGCTGTCGCCACCGCTGGTACACCCAGCGAGTGCGGCTACGCCGGACGCCCCGGCGACGGACAGTATTTTTCGGCGGCTGACCGTGTGGTCATATCTGTCGCTTCCATCATCGGCTGACATAGCGTAGCATCAATTACCGTAATAGGTCATAAATATTGGGGAGAATACCGTCGTCATTCTCGCGACACTCCGGACGAACACTCCCAACGACTGCGCTTGCAGAACCCGTGAGTTACAGGGGCATATTTCTACCGCCGAACCACCGCTACTGGGGCGGCAACGCGACCACTACCATTTTACCAACTGACGCCAACCCTCCGAGCGACACCGATGAATCAGTACGACGACTGCTGGCTCCGATACGAACGCGTCGCGGACGACGACCGACGCGCCGCGTATCGACAGCGATGCAGCCACGCGTACGTCGCCGAGAAGTCCCCCGAATGCAGCGCAGTTCGGGACGAACTCCGACGCGCGCTCCCCGACCTGCTCGGGCGAGACCCCCACCTCTGGCAGCACCCGCCCGAAACCGCCGACGGCTTCCTCGCAATCGGCACGCCCGACGACATGGCGATGATTGCCGACACCGTCTCCGACGACGAAGTCGACTCCCTCACCGACGGCGGCTACCTGCTGCGCTCGGTCACGTGGCACGACGCGGACTGTCTCGTCGTCACCGCGCCGACCGACCGCGGCCTCGTCTACGGGACGTTCCACCTCCTGCGATTGCTGAGCACCGGCGAGCCGGTCGACGACCTCGCCATCCGCGAGGAGCCCGCCCACGAGCACCGCCTGCTGAACCAGTGGGATACGCCGTTCCACCGCTCTGTCGAGCGCGGATACGGCGGCGAATCCATCTTCGACTGGGAACGCCTCCCCGACCTCCGCGAGCGCTACGAGGACTACGCGCGCCTGCTGGCGTCCGTCGGCGTCAACGGCATCGTCCTCAACAACGTCAACACGACGAAGCCGCCACGGGAGAGCGCGAACGAAGCGTTCGACGCCTTCGAAGGCTGGCAGCTCCTCGAATCCGGCCGCCTCGACGACCTCACGGGATTAGCGTCGACGTTCCGGCGGTACGGCATCCGGACGTACCTCTCGGTGAACTTCGCGGCGCCGATGCTCGTCGGCGACCTCGACACCGCCGACCCGCTCGACGAGGACGTCCGCGAATGGTGGCGCCGGAAGGCCGACGAGGTGTACGACCTGATTCCGGACTTCGGCGGGTTCCTCGTCAAAGCGGACTCGGAAGGGCAAGCCGGCCCCTACGACTACGACCGCAACCACGTCGACGGCGCGAACGCCATCGCGCAGGCACTGGAACCCCACGGCGGGCGCGTCTGGTGGCGGGCGTTCGTCTACGGCACCCACGAGGACCGCGCCGTGCAGGCCTACGACACGTTCGAGCCACTGGACGGCGAGTTTGCGGACAACGTTACCGTCCAAGTGAAGAACGGCCCCATCGACTTCCAGCCCCGCGAGCCCGTGTCGACGCTGTTCGGCGCGATGCCCGAGACGGACCTCGGCCTCGAACTCCAGATTACCCAGGAGTACACCGGCCAGGGCGTCCACGCGACCTACCACCTCCCGATGTGGGAGGAGGTGTTTACCTTCGACACGCACGCGGACGGCTCCGGGACGCCCGTGAGCGACCTGTTCCGTGGGAGCGGCGAGGGCGTCGTCGGCGTCGGGAACGTCGGTGAGGACTACAACTGGACGGGCCACTACCTCGCGCAGGCGAACCTGTACGCGTTCGGTCGCGTCGCATGGGACCCCGAGGTCGACACGGACGCAGTAAGCGAGGAGTGGGTGCGCCAGACGTTCGGCGCCGACGAGGAAGTCGTGGACACTGTCGTCGAAATCCTGCACTACTCCTGGCAGGCCTGCATCGACTACGAGACCGGTGGGCTCGGCCTGATGCACATGATGCACAACGGCGAGGAATACCTCGAGAACCACTACTACCCCTCGCCAGGGGAGTGGCCTGGCTACCACGGCGCCACCGAAGACGGCATCGGCGTCGACCGCACCGAGAGCGGGTACATCGAGCAGTACCGCGACCCGGTCGCCGAGCGCTTCGCGTCCGTCGAGGACTGCCCCGAGAAGTACCTCCTGTTCTTCCACCACCTCCCGTGGGACCACGAACTCGACGACGGAACGACCGTGGTTCAACGACTCTACGACAACTGTTTCGCCGGCGTCGAAGAAGCCCGACGACTCCGAGACCGATGGGAGAACCTCGAAGGAGACGTCGACGAGCGGCGCTTCCGTCACGTCAGCGAGCGCTTCAACGAACAGGTCGTACAGGCCCAGCAGTGGCGTGACGTGCTCACCGAGTACTTCTACGAGTACTCCGGCATCCCCGACGAACGGGGCCGCGTCCCAAGCGAGTGAGCGCTAGACCGCCCAGAGCAGCCCGACGAGTCACACAGTGAGCTAGCTCACCGCTGGATTTTTGGCGTTCGTCCGCTACGCTGGCAGTATGTCGAAGACATCGACGCTACTCGACCTCGTCTGCGCCCACCGGCCGCAGATGAAGGTCGCACTCGCCGTGCTGATCGCGTGTGGGTTACTCCTCGGACTCTCCGCACTGTTCGTCTCCCCCGGCGACGACGCGTGGCCCATCCTCGTTATCGACGCCGTCCTCGTCGGTGGCGGCATCGTCTTCTTCGCGGGAACGTACTGGTACTGCACGAAGCGCGCGATGGACGGGTCGACCTAGGCGTCCGTGAGGAACTCCGCGGTCTCCGCTGCGAGCTCTTGAACGTCGTCGTTTTCGTCCGTATCTGCGAGCGTACGTAGTTTCGGCACAGCGCTCACGTCGCCAAGACGTCCGATAGCACCGATTGCTCGCGCACGCACGGCAGGACTGTTGTGGTCGAGGCAGTCACGCAGCTGGCCGCTGACGGGCGCAACAGCCGACGAGTCCGCCGTAGCCAACTCCCCAAGCGCGTCGATAGCGGGACCGGCAACACCCGCATCAGCGTCGTCCAGCAGCGTCGCGAGCGCGTCGACGGTGTCGAGTGCGGCCTCTGGTTCCTCCTCAGTGACGGCGACGACGACGTTGACAAGCGTCTGGCGACCGGAGATGCGTCGTTCGCGTTCCTCGCGCTCGTGTTCGGCAATCGTCTCCTGGGTGCTCGGATGGTCGACGTACTCGCTGACGTCTGTCGGTTCGTCGGCGGGCTCGGTCGCGTGAACGGCTTCGGCGATGTCTCGCGCGTGCGGCGCGACGAGCTCGGGGCGTTCGACGACGAGTTTACCGAGAACCATCGCAGCGGTCAATTGGACGTCGACAATGTTGTTGCCGGTAGCGGCGACGAGTGCATCAAGACGGCCGTCGAGGGCTTCAGGGTCGGCGGTCGCGACGGCGTCGAGCGTGGAGATGGCGCTCAACCCAATCGCGGACTTGCTGTCGTCGGGCAGTGCCGCGACGTCGTCGAGTAGCGGGCGCACGGCGTCGACGTCGTCTTCGGCGAGCGATTCGCAGACGTCGACGCCACGCTGACGAACCAGCGGGTTCGAGGAGTCCAGCGCTGCCCGAACCTCCGCAACATCGACGTCGCCAGCAGAGACCGAGTCCGGGTCAGTCCCGCCTAGCGGGTCTGGCGAGTTCGTAGCCATGAGCGTACGATGTGTGTCACGGTGTAAATACGTGCGGGTCGTCACTCCGTCTCACTGACGTGGCCGGACGACATTCGAAGGACAGGTAGCTCACTGCGGTGACCGAGCGCCGAGCAGCTGGGCGTATGGGGAAGGGTGCGAGCTAGTGCCACATCCAAAGTTTTACTATCGGGTTGTGGAATATACGGACGCAAATGGTCGATCACGCGAAGCTCCGCGACCCGAACGCGGAGTACACCATGCGGGACCTCTCCGCAGAGACGATGGGCATCTCCAACGAGCGCGGCGGTGTCCGCGACGCGGAGATTACGGACGTACAGACGACGATGGTCGACGGCAACTACCCGTGGATTCTGGTCCGCGTCTACACCGACGCGGGCGTCGTCGGCACCGGCGAATCCTACTGGGGTGGCGGCGACACCGCCATTATCGAGCGGATGAAGCCGTTCCTCGTCGGGGAGAACCCACTCGACATCGACCGGCTCTACGAGCACCTCGTCCAGAAGATGAGCGGCGAGGGCTCCATCTCCGGGAAAGTCATCTCCGCCATCTCCGGCATTGAAATCGCACTCCACGACGCTGCGGGGAAGCTCCTCGACGTCCCCGCCTACCAGCTCGTCGGCGGGAAGTACCGCGACGAGGTCCGCGTCTACTGTGACCTCCACACCGAGAACGAGGCCGACCCCCAGGCCTGCGCTGCCGAGGCCGAGCGCGTCGTCGAGAACCTCGGCTACGACGCCATCAAGTTCGACCTCGACGTCCCCTCCGGCCACGAGAAGGACCGCGCGAACCGCCACCTCCGCAACCCCGAAATCGACCACAAGGTCGACATCGTCGAGGCGACCACCGAAGCCGTCGGCGACAAGGCCGACGTTGCCTTCGACTGCCACTGGGCGTTCACCGGTGGCTCCGCGAAACGCCTCGCCAGCGACCTCGAGGAGTACGACGTCTGGTGGCTCGAAGACCCCGTCCCGCCGGAGAACCACGAGGTCCAAGAGCAGGTCACGAAATCCACGACGACGCCCATCGCGGTCGGCGAGAACGTCTACCGGAAGCACGGCCAGCGGACGCTACTGGAGCCGCAGGCCGTCGACATCGTCGCGCCCGACCTGCCGCGCGTCGGCGGCATGCGCGAGACCCGCAAGATTGCGGACCTCGCGGACATGTACTACATCCCCGTGGCGATGCACAACGTCTCCTCGCCCATCGGGACGATGGCGTCCGCGCACGTCGGCGCCGCCATCCCGAACTCGCTGGCGCTGGAGTACCACTCCTACGAACTTGGCTGGTGGGAGGACCTGGTTGAACAGGACAACCTCATCGAAGAGGGCCGCATGGAGATTCCCGAGGAACCGGGTCTCGGCCTGACGCTCAACTTCGACGCCATCGAGGACCACATGGTCGAAGGCGAAACGCTGTTCGACGAAGCGTGAGCTTCATCGAGCACGCTGAGCTTCGCTCAGCGACGTTCGACGAAGCCTAGCTGCGTCGAGCACGGGATACCAGTCCCGCGAATCCGTTACGTAACCCTCTGGCTCGCGTCGCCCGCCGCGTCTCGGGTCGGCGACGCGGCGAAGCTCCCCACAGCGGGCTTCGCGATACGCCACTTCTTCGCTGCGTCGTCGCACCCAGCTAACAACCGAGTATTATCAGTGGGTTCACGGGCAGGGCGGCGATACTCTTTTAACTACATCGGTGTATCAACGAGTATGCGGTACTACCGACTCCCTAGTAGAGAGCAGGGGACGGACTCGGAGTCCCTCGTCGTCGTCGACGAGGAAGACGACGCCTACGACCTGACAACGGCGTCGGACGACCTCGGTTCGTTCACCGAACTCGCTCGCGCGGCGAACGCCAGCGACCGAACAATCGACGCCATCGCACACGACCGGATTCCCGACGCCGACCAGTGCGAACTGGACGACGCCGAGCGGGATGCACTCCTCCCGGTCGTCCCCGATGAAGTCTGGGCGGCGGGCGTCACGTACAGCATCAGCGAGGAAGCCCGGAAGGCCGAGAGCGGAAAACCCGAGGTGTACATCGACGTCTACGACAGCGACCGCCCGGAGCTGTTCCTGAAGGCGACACCCTCGCGAACCGTCGGCCCGAACGAGGCTATCGGCGTGCGCGGGGACTCCGATTGGAACGTGCCCGAACCCGAGCTCGGTGTCGTCCTGCACCGCGAGGAAGTGGTCGGCTACACCATCGGCAACGACGTGTCCAGCCGGGACATCGAGGGGGAGAATCCCTTGTACCTCCCGCAGGCGAAGGTGTACGACCGCTGTTGCTCGCTGGGCCCTTGCGTCGCGACCGGCGACGTCATTGAGGACCCCCACGACCTCGGGATGTCGCTGACTATCGAGCGCGACGGCGAGGTCGTCTTTGAGGACGAGACCACGACCGCGGAGATGGCGACGACCTGCGAGACGCTCGTGAAGTACCTCCGCCGCCACAACGACCTCCCGGAGACGCTAGTGTTGCTGACGGGTACCGCGCTCGTGCCGCCGGACACGTTCACCCTCAACGAGGGCGACGAGGTCACTATCGACATCGACCACATCGGCGAACTTGTCAACGACACCGTCGTCGTCTAAGCAGTTCGAACGGTAGT
>CAXREU010000191.1:0-15461 GCA_964229715.1 Halobacterium sp. | reverse complement strand
GCGGCCGCCGAAGTGTTGGCCGAGGCGGACGTGGAACTGACACTGGTCGACGACGGCGAGCCCGGCGGCGGGCTCTGCATCCTTCGGGGCTGCATGCCCTCGAAGGAAGTGCTGTCGGCGGCCGCGCACCGCTATCAGGCACGGGACGACGACCGGCTGGTCGGGGACGTGCCCGACGTGGACCTGAGCGCGGTCGTCGAGCGGAAGGACGACAACGTCCTCGGGTACGCCGAGCATCGCCGGGGCGCGGTCCACGAGCTCGCGGAGCGCGAGAACGTCACGTTCCACCACAAGACCGCCGAGTTCGTCGACGACCGCACGCTGGACGTGGGCGGTGAGCGCATCGAGGCGGACTACGTCGTGCTCGCGACCGGGTCGACGCTGAACGTCCCCGACCTCCCGGGCATCGACGACGTGGACTGGATGGGCAGCCGGGACGTGCTGGACGCGACGGAGTTCCCGGACTCCGGGGTCGTGATGGGCTTCGGCTACGTCGGCCTCGAACTCGTCCCGTACCTCACGGAGGCCGCGGGAATGGACATCACCGTCATCGAGCACGACGACCGGCCACTGGACGACTACCACCCCTCGTTCGGCGAGGAACTGCTGGACATGTACCGCGAGGAGTTCGGCGTCGAGATTCGCACGGAGGTCCGCGAGGAGCGCGTCGAGGCGACGGCTGACGGCGGCGCGCGCGTCCACCTCGACGACGGCTCCGTCGCCGAGGGCGACCAGTTGTTCCTGTTCACGGGCCGCGAGCCCTCGTTCCCCGACGGCATGGCCGCGACCGCGCTCTCCCCGGAGCCGGGCTGGATCGGAGACACGATGCAGGCGGCGGACGACGAGCGCGTGTTCGTCGTCGGCGACGCCGTCGGCGACCGCATGCTCCTGCACACGGCCAAAGAGGAGGGCTACCTCGCGGGCCAGACTATCGTCCACCGCGAGGCCGGCGAACCCCTGGAGGAGTACGACCCGCTCCCGCACAAGGTGCTGTTCTCGGGCGCGGGCGTCTACCCGTTCGCGTCGCTGGGGCTGACCGCAGCAGAAGCACGAGAAGAAGGCCACGAGGTCGTGACCGCGCAGCGCGACGCCAGCGACGACGGCGTGTTCAAGGCGAAGGTGGCGTCCCGTGGGACCGCGCGGCTGGTCGTGGACGCCCACGACGGCACCGTGCTCGGCTATCACGGCCTCCACTACGACGCGGACGCGATGGCGAAGACGATGCAGGTGGTTCTGGAGGGCGCGATGGACGTCCAGGAGCTCCCGGACCGCGCGTACCACCCGACGACGCCCGAAATTCTGGACGGGCTGTTCCGGGAGACCGCCGCGCAGTTGTAGTTAGTCGGGACGCAGCCACGCGGTGTCGTACTCGCCGAGCACGCTGTCGACGGCGCTGGCGAGGTCCTCGAAGCGGTCCGTCGGCAGGCGGTCGGTGGTGACGAACGCGCCGTGGTAACCGTGGATGACGCGCGTGAGGTAGCCGTGCTCGAACGCACGGATGGTGAACTGGTAGTCGCCGAGTTCGGTGTCCTCGTAGATGCGCTTGGACTTGAAGCCGCTGCGCTCCTCGTTGGCGAACCCGACGATGTTCGCACCGGACTCGAGGTCGTCGCGGAGGTATATCTGTTCCTCGTTGGTGGTGTCGAAGTACGTGATGCTGCGGAGCCGGTCGCCGACGGTAGTTCGGCAGACGCTGACCAGTTCGTCCGCGAACGCCTCGTCGAGGTTGCTATCGTTTCCCATACTGGGTCTGCGGAGAGCGCCAGCAAAAAACCACGGGCGCGCTACGACGAACCGGGAGGGCCGCGCGGCACCCACGCATCGCCGACCGGCTCGTGGAACTGTCCGAGTACTGAGCCGGACAACGCTTTTCTCGGCGGACGAGAACCATCCGAACGGGATGGTCCCCGACCTACGCGAGGCGGTTCCGACCAGCGAGGTACAGTTGCCCGACGGCCGCACGCTGGCGTACGCGGAGTACGGCGACCCCGACGGTACGCCCGTGTTCTTCTGTCACGGCACGCCGGGCTCCCGAATCTCCGGGCAGCTCGGCCGCGACGCGAAGACTGCCGTGGGCGCGCGAGTAATCGCGCCCGAGCGCCCGGGCTTCGGGGTGTCCGACCGCCAGCCCGGCAGGACGTTCGCGAACTGGGCCGCCGACGTGGCGGCGCTCGCGGACGAACTCGGCGTCGAGGAGTACGCCGTCGTCGGCTTTTCGGGTGGTGGGCCGTACGCGCTGGCGTGCGCCGCGCACGACCCCGAGCGCGTGACGCGCTGTGCCGTCGTGTCTGGCGTCGGGCCGCCCGGCTCCGCGCGCGGCGACCTCGGCTTCGAGCGCGCGCTGGCGTCCGCGTCGCGGGTGTCGCCGCAGTTCGGCCGGCCGCTCGTCTGGCTGATGGCGCGCGCCGTCGCGAGCGCGGACTCGTTCACCGACGTGGTCGGCGAACCCGACACGGACCTCGCGGACCCGCGCCGGGGCGAGAGCGGGCGCGTCCTGCTGGCGGACTTTCGCGAGGGACTGAGCCAGGGAACGACGCCGCTGGCGACCGACTACAGCGTGCTCTACGGCGATTGGGACTTCGACCTCGCGGACGTCACCGTGCCGACGCGCGTGTTCCACGGAGAGAGCGACGCCAACGTCCCGCTCGCGGCAGGTGAAGGCGTCGCCAGCACAGTGCCAAACGCCGACCTCACGGTCTACGAGGACGCGGGCCACTTCCGGCCAATCGTCGAGAAGACGCGCGACGTCTACGGCTGGGCGGTCGGGTGCGAGGAGAGCGCGAGCGGCGAGTAGGTGTTACGACGGGACGGTGCAGCCTTCGACGTACTCGACGTCCGCGACGGAGTCGATGGCGGGGTCGTCGCCGCAGACCGGGCAGTCGGGATTCTTCGCGACCGGCACAGTCTCGAAGGACATGTCCCCGGCATCGTAGAACAGCAAGCGGCCGGTGAGGCGCTCGCCGTAGTCGAGCAAGCCCTTCACGCACTCGGTGGCCTGAATGCAGCCCATCGTCCCGGGGAGGATGCCGAGGACGCCCGCGGTCGCGCAGTCCGGAATCGTCCCCTCGGGCGGGGCTTCCGGGAACAGGCAGCGGTAGCAGGCGTTCCCCGGCTCGAACGTGATTGCCTGGCCCTCGAAGCGGTAGATGGCGGCGTGGCTGAACGGAATCTCGCGGAGCACGCAGGCGTCGTTGACGAGGTAGCGCGTCGCGAAGTTGTCCGAGCAGTCCACGACGTAGTCGACGCCGTCGAGGAACTCGCCGACGTTGGACTGCTCGAGGCGCGTGACGTGGGCGTCGACGTCCACGTCGGGGTTGAGGGCTTCGACGTATTCGCGGGCGCTCTCGGCCTTCGGGCGGCCGACGTCGGCGTCCGCGTGGATGATTTGGCGCTGGAGGTTCGAGCGCTCGACGTCGTCGTGGTCGACGATACGGAGCCGGCCGACGCCCGCGGCCGCGAGATACTGGATGACCGGCGCGCCCAGACCGCCCGCACCCACCACGAGCACGTCACCGTCGAGCAGGCGCTTCTGGCCCTCGGCGCCGACGTCGTCCATGATGATGTGGCGCGAGTAGCGGTCGAGCTGCACCGGGTCGAGATTCAGCCCGGACATACCCGGGGAGACGGCGCGGGCGCGGGTAAGCGTTTCCCGTCTGCCGGTACCGTCGACAGCGCTGTCGCTGGCGGCCGGAGCGACGAAAGAACTACGGGTACCCCTACCCGGCAGTGGCTCATACCGACTCCCCCGGTAAATGTCTTGTCAGGTCGAAGCGCGAGCGGCGAGGGCAGGCGAGCGCGTCTGGAGCCGGCCTACTCCCCGGTTTCGGCAGTGTTCGGTTCGACGGCGAGCACTTGACGGATTCGCCGGGCTGTGGTGACGACATCGTCGCTGGCGCGTCCGACCGCGCTCAACAGCGGATGCGAGGACGAAAGCGACTGGTAGAGGTACTCGTTGAGCGGGCGAGCGCACGCGGACGGCACGTGGACGGTTGTCGGTTCGAGGTCGCCCGCCTGCCGGCGGACGGCGAGGTCCTGGCAGTCGGCTTCGAGGGCGTCCAAGTCCGCGAGAAGCTGCCGGAGTTCGCGCGCCGGACAGGCGTAGAACGGCCGCGACCGAATCGCGACGAGGTCCTCGCTGATGGCGCGGAGCGTCCGCTCGGCGTCGTCGAGCGCGGTCGCTTCGTCGTCGAGGTCGGCCAGCAGCTGCTTGCGGCTGGCTTTGGACTCGCGAGCCGCGGCGAGCAGCTGGGTTTTCAGGAACGACGTAAGGCGGGTGGCCTGCCGGAGCGCCATCGCCAGCTCGGCGCCAAACTCGGAGGCGACGCTCTCCCAGTACGTGTCCCCGTACTCGGCCGCGTAGTGTGGGGTGTCCATGACCGTCTCGGCGTACGCCTCCCGAATCGCTGCGCTTGCGGTGCTCGCGGTGCTGTCGACGTGTTCTGTTCGGCTGGCGAGCGCGGCAGTCGCGGCCGACCGGCCAGGCAGCGAGTCGGTCGGTTCGGCGTCGACCGCCTGAACCCGCCGACAGAATCGTCCGAACGCGTCGACTTCCGTCTGGAGGATGTGGCGTTCGCGGCGGAGCGCGCGGCGCGCATCAGGAATCCACGCCCCGAAGCAGGCGTTCTCGGTTGATTCACCCCCTCGAGTGGTAGACTGTGTCACGTCCGCAGCTTCGACGGCGCGCGTATAGAAGCCTACTAGGAGTGCTATATTGGTCTTCGTGGTGCTCCCGAACCACTCGGCGACGTCACCGGCCCGGAGCGAACGCGTCGTGAGACGGTTCGAACTCTGCGAGTCGGGCCTCACAGGCGGGACAGGCGACGGCGACGACGTCGGTCTCGCGGCAACACGACTCGACAGTCTCCGTCGATACGCGAGTCGAGCCGTCACAGACGGGGCAGCGAGCGGCCACAGCGCGGATTCTGGCGGCTAAACTCGCTCGCCGCACCTGGTCGAGTTCGGGCCAGTCTGTGTCGGCGAGCGTGCGCTCGGTCGCGAGGTCCGCGATGAGTGCCGTCCGGGAGGGCCACTGGCCGACCCAGTCGCCGTCGACGGTGACGACGACGCTAGGTTCGGCGGACGAGATGTCGACCGATTCGGCACTGACGGCCAGCGTCTCGGCGACGGCGCTTCGCACCGCCGCGGGGGAAGCCGACAGCGACGCCGCCGTCGCCGTCCACGAAGAGCGGAACGGCGGCGCGAGAGACGGCTGGTCGGTGTCGTTGAGGACGCCAACTTCCACGAGCAGCGCCGTCGGGTCGGTCGCGTCGAACGGCGAGGCGGCAGACACGGTCTCGGCTTCCCGCTCGGCCGGCCGTTTGTCGAACCACGCGAGCACGCGTTCGGGGAAGAGGCGTCGAGTGATGCGCGGTGTCCCGGGAACGACGTATCCGCGGAGCCAGACGGACGCGGCGCCGAGAACGGCGAGGGTGACGCCTGCTGCGGCGGCGTACGACGAAACAACCAGCGCCACGGCACCGACGAGAAGGAGGTTGAGCGCGGTACACGGATAGCAGCGGTTCGGGCCGGTGTGCGCGGAGACGCGGAGCCGGTCGACGGCCGCGAGGAACGGGCCTTCCATCGCTTCGTGTCGGCTGTCGGCCGACCGGTTGAAAGCCCTCGCTATGAGGACTCCGGACGACTATGTAGGCGTTCCTGAACGCGGAGTGCTATCGAGACGTCAGACGAGTTCGTACTGCAGGGAACTGACACGCGAAGATACGTATCAATATTATAATAGTACAAGTAGCCGAGCAGCCCCGAGTTACGCGATGCCCGAGGACAACGCCGCTCGACGACGCATCTTCCTGCAGAGTTCTGCCGCCGCCCTCGCCGCAGGGTTAGCAGGCTGTATCGGTAGCGGGAGTAGTGACGGTAGCGGGGGCGGGGAAGACCCGTTGCTGGCGGACGCCAGCGCCTTCGACGTGGAAGCACCCGAGTGGGCCGAGAACAACTACCTCTCGGCGCCGCTCATCGAATCGGGGTTCGAGCGCGGCACGCAGGCGGACCTCGAACGCATGGGGAGCCGGGACGTCGAGGAAGTCCCACCCGGCGACCCCGTTCGGGAGCCGCCGGAGGACGAGAGCGAGTACCTCGACCCGGACACGCTCGTGTTCACGGAGAGCCCCAGCGAGGACGTCGAAGGCCGCTACGAGGAGGACTTTCAGGCGGTGTTCGACCGCATCGAGGAAGAGACCGGCAAGCCAGTCGAGTACAACCGCGTGAACAGCTACGCGGCGTCCGTCGAAGCGATGCGGTCGGAGCGCGCACACATCGCGAACTTCTCGACGGGGACGACGGCGTTCGCGGTCAACCTCGCGGGCGCCGTGCCGTTCACCGCCGGCATCGCGCCCGACGGCGCGTTCGGTTACCGGCTGTTCGCGACAACGCGCGCGGACGCCGGTGACATCCAGAGCGTCGAGGACTTCGCCGCCGACGACGTCCGCATCGCACACGCCGAACCCGCCTCGAACTCCGGCCACCAGGCGCCGTCCGCACTGTTCGACCAGCAGTTCGACGTGACCGCCGGGGAGGACTACGAGGTCAACTTCTCCGGCGGCCACTCCCAGACCACGCGCGGTATCGCCGCCGGCGACTACGACGCCGGCCCCATCTGTTCGACCTGCTTCAAGGACACCGTCGAGGGGGACAGCAACCTCAGCTTCGAGGACTTCAAAGTCGTCTGGGCGTCGGACCCGTTCCCGAACGGCCCCGTCGCCTACCGGTACAACCTCCACCCCGACATCGTCGAGGGCATCGAGGCCGCGTGGCTGGACAGCGACTTCTCGGGCACCGCGTACGCCGAACGCACCGGCTACAACGAGTACGTCCCCATCGAGTACCGCAAGCACTGGTACAACATCATGGTCATCCAGCGGTACAACGGCGTCGAGTACACGGAGACCGCACTGAGCGAATGACACTCGACGTGACCGGCCTCGCGAAGACGTACGCCTCCGGCGACGAGGCGTTGACCGGCGTCGACCTCTCCATCGAGGGCAGCGAGACCGTCGCCATGATAGGGCCCAGTGGGGCGGGCAAGAGCACGTTCGTCCGGTGTATCAACCGACTCACGGAACCGACTGCAGGAACCGTCGAGCTGGACGGCACGGAGCTGACAGCGCTCGGCGACGACGAACTCCGAACCGCCCGCCGCGACATTGGGATGATATTTCAGGAGTACGACCTCGTCGAACGGCTCACGGTGATGGAGAACGTCCTCACGGGGCGACTCGGGTACGTCTCCGCGTGGCGCGCGTTCCGCCGCGACTTCCCGCAGGGCGACGTCGAGCGCGCGTACGAGATACTCGACCGCGTCGGACTCGACGGGATGGAGAACAAGCGCGTCGACGAACTCTCGGGCGGCCAGCGCCAGCGCGTCGGTATCGCGCGAGCGGTCATCCAGCAGCCGAAGATTCTGCTCGTCGACGAACCGACCTCCAGCCTCGACCCCGAGACGTCGAACACCGTAATGGCGCTGCTCACGGACATCGCGGCCGAACGCGACGTTCCCGTCCTCATCAACATCCACGAGGTCGACCTCGCGTTCGAACACGCCGACCGCGTCGTCGGCCTCCACGACGGCGAACTCGTCTTCGAGGGCGTGCCCGCGGACGTCGACGACCGCGTCCTCGACCAAATCTATCGGGGTGCCGACGCCCCCGAGAACGGCACCGGGACGCCGACGCAGTCCCGCGACAGCGGCGACGTCGGCGCACTCGAGGAACCGGACCGCTCGCTGCCAGGAGGAACGTGAGATGGCGGCCAGTGAACGAACGTGGGAACGACCGACCGTGTTCGGCCGTCGCGAGGTCAAGTGGGGCGTCGACGTCGCCGTCGTCGCCTTCTTCGCGTGGTCCGCGTGGGGTGTCGGGCTGAACGTCCCGCGGGTCGTCGACGGAGTCGGACGCGGCGTGACCCTGCTCGGGGACTTCTTCCCGCCGGACGCCACGCCGCGACAAACCCAGCGAATCGTCGACAAGATGTTCGAGAGCGTCGCGATGGCGATGGTCTCGACGGCGACGGGCATCGTGCTCAGCGTCCCCATCGCGTTCATGGCGGCGGAGAACCTCTCGCCGAAACCGCTGTACTACCTCAACCGCGGGTTCATCTCCGTCTCGCGGGCGTTCAACGCCATCATCGTCGCCATCCTGGTGGTGAAGGCGGTCGGGCTCGGGCCGCTGGCCGGCATCATCACGATTACGTTCAAGACAGTCGGGTTCTTCGCGAAGCTGCTCGCCGAAGACTTAGAGGACATCGACATGGGCAGCGTCGACGCCGTCCGGGCCAGCGGCGCCTCCCCGGTCCAGACGCTGCTGTACGGCGTCGTTCCCCAGATTATCCCGCGGTTCGCCGGCCTGTCCGTCTACCGCTGGGACATCAACATCCGCACGTCGACTATCGTCGGCATCGTCGGCGCCGGCGGCATCGGGTCCGTCCTGCTGACGGCGTTCAACCGCTACGACTACCAGTACGTCTCCGCGATTCTGGTCGCGGTAATCGCGGTCGTGCTCGTCGCGGAGGGAACGAGCGCGGTCGTCCGACGGAGGTACCAGTGATGTCGAGCGAAACCCGCACCTGGCAGCGGTTCGACCGTCGTCGACGCCTCGGCCGGTTCGCCGGCTGGCTCCTCGCGCTGGTCGTGCTCGTCGGCTCTTGGCAGTTCCTGGACATGGACCTCGTCGCCGCGGAGACGGTGCCGCGGGAAATCAACGACCTGCTCTCGCGGATGTATCCGCCGGACGTCGCGTACACGCCCGAAATCGTCGGCCCCCTAATCGAGACGCTTCACATCGCCGGGCTCGGCACCGCCGGTGCGCTCGTCCTCGCCGTTCCGGTCGCCCTGCTCGCCGCCGAGAACACCACGCCGAACCGGGCGACCTACTGGCTGGGGAAAGTCATCGTGACGACGAGCCGGTCCGTGAACACTATCATCTGGGCGTTGATTTTCGTCGTCGTCTTCGGGAGCGGGCCGCTAGCCGGCGCCGTGGCCATCGCGTTCCGGTCGGTCGGCTTCCTCGGAAAGCTGCTCGGCGAGGAAATCGAAGAAATCGACCTCGGACAAGTCGACGCCGTCCGGGCCAGCGGCGCCTCCGCCGCGCAGGTCTTGCTCTACGGCATCCTCCCGCAGGTCAAACCCGCGCTCGTCGGCCTGTCCGTCTACCGCTGGGACATCAACGTCCGCGACTCCACCATCCTCGGGTTCGTCGGCGCGGGCGGCATCGGCGTCCAGCTCTTCCGCGCCGTCAACGCCTTCGCGTGGCAGTCCGTCTCCACAGTACTCCTCGTCATCCTCGTCGTCGTGCTCGCGAGCGAGGGACTCTCGGCGTACGCCCGACGGCTGATGCGGTGACGCGTGGCGTGACTCCGCGCGGCACCGGCATAGCGCGTCGGGCCTGGCGGATTTGAACCGAAGCGAGACTCACCGCGTTCGTCTCACAGGATTCAAATCCTGCCCCAGTTACGTCCCGCCGACGCCTCACGCAGACAGCGCTCGGCGGTCGGCGATACAGAGAAGTGGGGCCTGGCGGATTTGAACCGAAGCCACTTCGCTTCGCTCGTGGCAGGGTTCAAACCCGCCGCCCACATTCACTCCTCGTGACGGTTCGCACACCCTACGCGGTGCTCACCGGTCACGGACGTAGAAATGGGGCCTGGCGGATTTGAACCACCGCTCACCCGGTGTCCCACGACACTCGCCCGGAGACGAGCGCCGATATGAGCCGGGGGCTTTGAACCAGACTAAGCTAAGGCCCCTCGCACACCGCTTCCCGTGGCCGAACCTTTAGCCTGTCGGGATTCCACGACAGCGCAGCCGACGCTCCGCGAGTGAGTGTAGTAAAAGTACGCCGCCACCAGGGCTCGAACCTGGGACAACCTGGGTAACAACCAGGTGCTCTACCAACTGAGCTATGGCGGCTCGCACCCGTCTCTACCCGGTGCGTTTTGAAATGGCTTTCGTTTCGCCAGCAGGCTCGGGCATCGACACGGCTTAGGCGCGGCCGCGTGAATCCGGCCGCATGAGCGACTTCGAGACGGTCCTCGACGCCGTCCGCGAGCGCGTGGACCCGACGCCGGCCGAACAGCGAGCGCTGGCCGAAGCCGCCGAGCGGCTGGCCGACCGCGCGCGGGACGCCATCGCCGAGCTGCCCGTCGAAGCGGATGTCGTGCAGGTCGGGAGTACGGCGCGCGGGACGTGGGTCGCAGGCGACCGCGACATCGACCTATTCGTGCGGTTCCCGGCAGACCTGCCCCGCGAGGAACTACAGGAGTACGGGCTCGAAGTCGGGAACGAGGTGCTTCCCGAGGGCCGCGAGGAGTACGCCGAACACCCCTACGTGAAGGGGACGTTCGAAGGGTACGACGTGGACCTCGTGCCGTGCTACCGGCTGGAGTCCGCGACCGACATCCAGTCCGCGGTCGACCGCACGCCGTTCCACAACGCGTACCTCGAAGCACGACTGAGCGAGTCGGACGCCGGCGACGTGCGGCTGTTCAAGCAGTTCCTGAAAGGCATCGGCGCGTACGGCAGCGACCTCCGGACGCAGGGGTTCTCGGGCTACCTCACGGAACTGCTCGTGCTGGAGTACGGCGGGTTCCGGGAGACGCTGGAAGCGGTTCGAGACTGGCAGCCACCAGTCGTCCTCGACCCCGAAGACCACGCGGAAGCGGAGTTCGACGACCCGCTGGTGGTCGTCGACCCGACGGACCCCGAGCGCAACGTCGCCGCGGTCGTCTCCGCGGAGAACGTCGCGCGCGTCCAGCACTACGCCCGCGAGTTCCTCGCCAACCCCGACGAGCGCGTCTTCGAGCCGACGACGCCCGACCCGCTCGACGCCGAGGCGGTCCACGAGTACGTCGCCAAGCGTGGGACGACACCGCTGGCGGTCGTCTTCGAGGCGCCGGACCTCGTGGCGGACCAACTCTACCCGCAGTTGTATCGCTCCCGGGACGGGCTCGTGCGCGGACTCGAAATCGAGGGGTTCCAGGTGCTGCGCGCGGCGACGTGGGCCGACGACCGCGCGGTGCTGTTCGTCGAACTGTCCGTGAGCGAGCTGCCAGCGGCCGAACGCCACGAGGGGCCGCCTGTCCACGTCGGCGGCCACGCGCAAGGGTTCTACGAGAAGTACGCCGACAGCGACGCTGCCGGTCCGTTCCTCGACGGTGACCGGTACGTCGTCGAGCGCGAGCGCGGCGTGCGAACCGCCGAGGAGTTCGTCGAGACCAAACTCGCGGAGGTCGCGCTCGGCGCGCACGTCGAATCAATCGTGGAAGCCGGCAATTACGAAGTGCTCGCTGGCGATGATGTTGCGGGGCTCGCGGACGGGTTCGGCACGGACCTCGCGGAGTACTTCGAGCCGTCCGTCTGAGTGGGAGTTTCGCCCGAGTCAGAGCGCGGGGTGAGAGGCGCGGATGTCGTCGAGCAGGTCGCGGACGCCGTCGCTGACCTCGTCGTCGGGGCCGACGGGCTCGCGACCGTCGAACGTCTCGTGGACCATGCCGATGCCGTCGGCGAGTGTGTCGAGACTGTAGCCGCCTTCGAGGACGAACGCCAGCGCCGCGTCCGTCGCGTCGGCCAGCGTCCGGACGCGGTCGGCGAGCAGACCGTAGCCTTCGGTGGTGACGTGCATCCGCGAGATTGGGTCGTGGCGGTGGGCGTCGAAGCCCGCGCTCACGAGGAAGACGTCCGGGTCGAACTCGGCGAGTGCGGGTTCGAGCAGTTCGTCGAACGCCGCACAGAACTCCGCATCCCCGGAGCCCGCGGGGAACGGCGCGTTCAGCGTCGTACCGAGGCCGTCGCCCTCGCCGTACTCGTCGGCGTCACCGGTCCCGGGATAGAGCCCGTCCTCGTGAACGGACCCGTAGAAGACATCGTCGCGGTCGTAGAAGATGTCCTGCGTGCCGTTGCCGTGGTGGACGTCCCAGTCGAAGATGGCGACGCGGTCCGCGCCTAGGTCGTCGAGCGCGTACTGAGCGGCGACGGCGGCGTTGTTCAGGAAACAGAAACCCATCGCGTCGTCGAAGACCGCGTGATGGCCCGGCGGCCGGCCGAGCGCGAAGGGCGTGTTCCGGCCGTCCGCACCGTTGACCGCTGCGCGCGTGGCGTCCTTCGCGAGGCCCGCACTGGCGAGCGCGGCCGGCCACGTCTCCTCGGACGCGGTCGTGTCCGGGTCCCAGTCGCCGCCGCCGGACTCGCAGAACTCGCGAATCTCGTCGACGTAGTCGGAGTCGTGGACCGCCGCGACGTCGGCCGCGGTGGCCGGTGTGGCGCCCTCGTAGGTGACGCTGTGGCGCTTGGCGAGGCCGCGCTTGATGGCGCGCAGTCGGTCCGGGCTCTCGGGATGTCGAGGGCCCGGGTCGTGTGCGAGACACGTCTCGCTGAACCCGAATCTCATTCCACGAGCTCGAAGTACGTCTGGACGTCCTCGGCCTGTACGGTGCGTCGTCCCGCGTGCTCGGCGAGCACGGCGGCGCCCTCCGCGGCGTCCGAGGCGTACGTCTCCAGGCGGTCCGCGAGCGCGACGCGGGCGTCCTTGGAGACGCGGAATCGGTCGTCGAGGTCGAGGCGCGCGATGCGGTCGACCGGCGCGACCGGTAGCGTGAGTTCGTCGGCGTCGGGCACCTCGTTGACGCCGAAGTCAGCCGCCATCAGTGTCTTGCGACCGTCCTCGGCGGCGCGTTCGGCGGCGTCCTGCGCGAGCAATGCGCCGCGGCGCTGGATGCGCCGTGCGAGTTCCTCTGCCGCGTCAGCGCTCACCCGCAAGTCACCCGCGTGTCGCCGGATGATGGTGTCGACCGGCGCGAACGGGAGTTCGACGCTCATGCGTCAACGCGTGGCTGTCGCACGCTTAACTGTTTCCGTTGGGACGGAATCCGCCACCACGCATTTGGGAAACGCACCCAAACCGCCGCCTATGGCGAAAAATCCCCACCAGTCGAACGCCGAAGAAATCGCCGATCAGGAGGTCGACGCCAACGAGGCGGAAGCCGAGGAGGTCGTCGAGGAGCGCCGCGAAGCCGACGAGGAGTACGAAGAAGAACGAATCAAGGAGGAAATCGAGCACGAGGACGAGGAGCGCTATCAGGAAGCCCGCGAGGAGACGAACGCGGACAACCACCCGGACGACGCCGAGTGGGACTAGTGTAGCTCCTCGGCGCGGAGACGACCGTCCTGAAGGAGGCCCCGAACGGTCACTTCCTGGCCGAGCGTGACATCCGCGTCCGTCTCCACGCTCACTGTCTCCTCGCCGTCGTCCAGAATGACGGGGTTCTGGGCCTGCACGACGACGCCCGTGAACTCGACTTCTTCGCCGTCATTCGCGTCGCCGTCACCGCTCGACGAGCTATCGTCAGCGTCGCTGCTCGGGTCGTTGCCGTCCTCGAACGCCGACAGTCCGGTCGGACCGCTGCCCGAGTCGTCACCGTCGTCGCCGGTCGTCGCACCGTCGGCGAGCGGGATGACCGACGACTGCCAGCCCGCGGACGCCTCGATGTCGTCCTGCCAGCCGTCCTGAATCTCGACATCGACGAACGCGACCTCGTCGCCCGGACCGATGTCGAGGTCGGCCTTGTCGCCCCAGAGTGCCACGCGGATGTCGCCCGTGTCGTCCTGCACGCGCACGTTCCGGACCTGGCCCTCGCTGCCGTCGTCGCGGTCGAACGTGCGCTTGGGGTCCGCGGAGCGAATGACGCCCGCGATGTCGGCGACGTCCTCGAGTTCGAGGTCTTCGATTGACGTTGTGTCCGGTACGAACGCGACGTCCGCGTCGACGGGTTCGACCGCGCCGCGGTCGCCGACGTGGAGTTCAAGACTGCCGTCGCGCTCGCGGACGTAGCCGTCCACGACCTCGACGACCTCGCCCTGCGAGAGCTCGGTCGCGGTCTCGGCCTGGTCGTCCCAGAGGGTGATGCGCACGCGCCCGGTTTCGTCGCCGAGCACGACGTTCGACACCTTCCCTTCGCTGCCGTCGTCGCGGTCGAACGTCCGCACGTCCTCGGTGCCCAGCACTTCGCCCGTGAGATTCACGTCCGAGATGCCCAGCGAGAGGTCTTCGATGCGGTACTCGTCCTGTACCTGCACGTCGACTTCCTCGTCGTTGTCCACCTCGACCTGGTCGGCGCTGACTTCGATGCCGTTATAGCCGTCCTTCGGTCGGCCCTTCACGCGGAGCACGTCGCCGACTTCCAGTTGGTCTTTGGCGCCTTCGGCCTGCTCGTCCCACAGCGACAGTCGGACGCTGCCGGTCTCGTCGGCGACGTCGACGTTGACCACGCGGCCCTCCGGGTCCTCGTCGTCGTCGCGCTCGAACGTCCGCACGTCGCCGATGCTCGTCACCTTCGCGATGAACTTCACCTCGTCCATCTCCGGCTCGACGTCGGCGACGCCGTTGACCTCGCCGTCCTCGAGCTCGTGGGCGATGAGCATGGCGGCCGTCTCCTCGTCGGCCAGTCCGCCCATCTGTTCGACCTTCGACTCGACGGCGTCCCGGAACTCCTCGAGGGACACGTCGGTGTCGAGGTCCCCGTAGACGTCCTCGATGTCGTCGCCCATAATCGTAGTTCACTCCAGACGCGAGCCGCGCATAAGCGTTGTCCTTGCCGAATTACGACGTCTCCGTCCGCGGGTTCTCGATGACACACGACGGGATGGCGCGGCCTCCGATTTGAACCTACGGCCCGTGCGCGCACCCCGAATCGTAACCGCTTTACGTCAGTCCGGGCTACGACAGAGTGAGTCCGGGTAGGGTAGTGGACTATCCTCTTGGCTTGCGGAGCCAGGGACCGGAGTTCAAATCTCCGTCCGGACGCTACATTCTCACGCTGCCAGGACCGCGAGCGACCTCTGTGTCGCTCGCGTCGTGCAGCGAGTGTTCGCGTCAGGAGATTTGAGCAGGAGAGTCGCAGCCCGTGCAGCCGAGCGAAGCGAGGCGAACCAGAACGTCTCTCCGAGTCCAAATCTCGTTGGACCTTCGTCACGTCCAACGAGCCCGCCAGCGACTGCCGCGTCGCTCGTGAACCCGCCAGCCCGGGCACGAAGTTCTTAGCGATGGGGCGAGTAATCGGAGAACATGAGCGAGGACCGGGCGGTACTGTCGATAGACCCGCACGTGCACTCGGAGGGCTCGTACGACAGCAACGAGCCCGTGGAACTCATCCTCGAGCACGCCAGCGACATCGAACTCGACGGGGTCGTGGTGACGGACCACGACAGCATCGAGGAGTCGCTGCGTGCGGCGGAGCTGGCGCCCGAGTACGGGTTGGTCGGGATTCCGGGCGTGGAGGTGTCGACGGACGTCGGTCACGTGCTGGCTATCGGCGTGGAGGAGTGCCCGGAGCGCGGGCGGCCGTTCGAGGCGACCGTGCGGGAAATCCGCGAGCAGGGCGGGGTCGCGGTCGTCCCGCACCCGTTCCAGCGGAGTCGGCACGGCGTGCGACGGCGGAACCGGGAGGAGTGTGACGGT
>CAXREU010000190.1:0-19430 GCA_964229715.1 Halobacterium sp. | reverse complement strand
CCGGCCGTTTCTGGACGGCTTCGAGCCCCTCCAGAACCTGGATTTGGCCCGCGCTGTACTCGCGTTGGTCAGACATGAACGTTGAATCTCCCTAGGCTCCCCGCCGGTAAAAAAGACTCGCACGCGTGCGCGCGAAAACCCGGGATTGTCTTGCGTCCGTCTGCCGTCGTGCGTTCAGTTTCACTTTCACCCCGCACACCGCTGGGGTTTTACCCGCCGAACGGGAACTACGAGTATCGAATGACGTCCTTCCAGTCGACACTCGGCGAGGAGGAGGGCATCGCGGAGGAGCTCGCCGCGAGCCAGCGGGAAATCTCCATCGCCGAGTTCTTCGAGAAGAACAAGCACATGCTCGGCTTCGACAGCGGCGCCCGAGGGCTGGTCACGGCCGTCAAGGAGGCCGTCGACAACGCCCTCGACGCCACCGAGGAAGCCGGCATCCTGCCCGACATCTACGTCGAAATCGAGGAGGGCCGGGACTACTACACCCTCATCGTCGAGGACAACGGCCCGGGCATCACGAAAGACCAGATTCCGAAAATCTTCGGGAAGCTCCTCTACGGCTCCCGGTTCCACGCCCGCGAGCAGTCCCGCGGCCAGCAGGGCATCGGCATCTCCGCGGCCGTCCTCTACAGCCAGCTCACCTCCGGGAAGCCGGTGCGCATCGAGAGCCGCACGCAGGATTCGGGCGTGTCGAACTACTACGAGCTCATCATCGACACGGACACCACCGAGCCCGAAATCAGCGTCGAAGAGGAGCTCTCCGCGGCGGAGAGCGACCTCCGGGGGACGCACGGCACGCGCATCGAGATGGACCTCGAAGCGAACATGCGCGCCCGCGGCCAGCTCCACGACTACGTCAAGCACACCGCGGTCGTCAACCCCCACGCGCGCATCGAGCTCCAGGAGCCGAAGGGCGAAATCAAGGCCGAGCGCGCCGAGGGCGCGGGCCTCCCCGAGGAGACCGAGGAGATTCGCCCCCACCCCCACGGGGTCGAACTCGGGACGCTCATCAAGATGCTCGGTGACACCGACTCGCACTCCGTCTCCGGGTTCCTCCAGTCGGAGTTCACCCGGGTCGGGAAGAAAACCGCCGACGGCATCGTGGACGCGTTCCGCGACCGCCACTACGGCCGCGAACTGCGGTGGCGGCCGCCGGGCATCGACGCCGAGACGGACCTCGAAGCCGCCGTCGTCGACGCCGTCTCGAACAAGGGCGCCGACGACACCGCGGCGTTCGCCGAGCGCGTCGCCGACGCCGTCGAAGATGCGGAGCGCGTCGCGTACTCCGAACTCGAAGCAATCGTCGCCGACGCCGCGACTGAGTCCGAGGCGTCCTCCGGGACGACGTTCGGCGACACCGTCCAAGCGCACGTCGTCGACGCGGGGTGGGCGGCGCTCACCGAGGACCGTGCGGCCGACGTTTTTCTCGCGGTCGACGCCGCGACGACCACGCAGAAAGACGACGCGACGGTGCGCGGGCTCGCCGAGCGCATCGCCGACAAGTTCGGCGAGGACACGCCCCGCGACCGCGTGACGCGCGCCGAACTCGCTGAGTTCGTCCACCGCGCCGCGGAGATGACCGAGGAGGTCGAGGACGCGACCGTCGGCACTACCGCCCGCGAGAACGTCGTCGAGGAACT
The DNA here is from genome assembly GCA_964229715.1 of Halobacterium sp. GTDB lineage: Archaea > Halobacteriota > Halobacteria > Halobacteriales > Halobacteriaceae > Halobacterium. Next base: position 17,787 of record CAXREU010000190.1, on the reverse strand, counting down.
CTGGACGGACATGGCGACCGTGCCCGACGACCTGCCGAAGACGAAAGCCGTCGCGGGCGACCGCGACACCGCCAGCGAACTGCTGGACGCGATGGCGAGCGTCGACGTGATGGCGCCGCCGACTTCCTGTTTGTCGCCCATCGAGGCCAACCTCGTGGAGGCGGGCCTCCGCAAGGAGTTCGACGCCGAGTTCTACTCCGCGGCCACCCGCGACGCCGAGGTCCACGGCGGCGACCCGTTCATCGTGGAAGCCGGCATCGCGTACGGCGGCGAACTCGAAGACCAGGGCGGCGTCGACCTGCTGCGGTTCGCGAACCGCGTGCCGCTGGTCTACCAGCGCGGCGCCTGTGCGACCACGAACGTCGTCAAGGACATCGGCTGGCGGAACTACAACCTCGACCAGCCCGGCGGCAGCGGCCTCCCGCAGGGCCCGGCCGTCATCATGGTTCACGTCGCGTCGACGAACGTGCCGTTCACCAGCGAATCGAAGGACGCCGTCGCGTCCGTCGAGGAAATCGAGGACGAAATCGAGCTGGCGGTCCGCGAGGCCGCCCGCGACCTCAAGTCGTTCCTCAACAAGCGCCAGTCGATGCGCAAGCGCCAGCAGAAGCAGAACGTCATCATGGACATCCTCCCCACGATGGCCCAGAAGGTCTCGGACATGACCGGCAACGAGGCCCTCGACGTCGAGGACTCGCTGGCGCGCATCATGAACAACGTGCTCGTCGAGCGCGAACTCGACGACGGCGACGTGACGCTGCGCGTCGAGAACCACGGCAGCACGGCCGCGGACGTCGACGTCACGGACATCGTCACCGCCGAGCCCGCCGACGCCTCGGACGGCAACGTCGTGGAGATGGACGGCGAGTGGTTCGTGAAGTGGTCGCCGTCGGTCTCCGGCGGCGACACCGCGGAACTGACGTACAGCGTCCCGGACGACGCGGAGTTCGACCTCTCCGTACAGGGCGTCGAGGACGCCCGCCTCACCATCGACCAATGAGCGACGCAAACACCCCAGACACCCCGAAGGGCGACGACGCCCGCGACCAGCTCGTCGAGCTGGCCGAACAGTTCTACGACCAGTTCGAGCGCGGCGACGTCCCGAAGATGTCGCTGCCCACGCGCTCGAAGTCCAACATCGAGTACGACGAGGACGCCGACGTGTGGGTGTACGGCGACCGCACGAGCACGCGTTCGGCGAACTCCGTACGCGGCGCGCGAAAGCTCCTGAAGTCCGTCTACACCATCGACTTCCTCGCCCAGCAGCTCGACGAGGACCGCTCGTCGACGCTGCGTGAACTGTACTACCTCTCCGAGTCCTGGGACGAGGAGGAAGCCCAGTTCAACGACCAGAGCGAGTCCGACAAGCTCGTCGAGGACCTCGAAATCGTCTCCGGCGTCAAACGCGAGGACTTCCACATGCGCCCCGAGGAGTCCGGCGCGAAGGTGATGGGGCCGCTGCGTATCCGCGAGCAGACCAACCGCGGCGACCGCGAGATTCACTGCCAGGACGATGTCGGGCAGGGCGGCTACCAGATTCCGAACAACCCCGACACCATCGAGTTCATGGACTGCGACGCGGAGTTCGTGATGTGCGTGGAGACCGGCGGGATGCGCGACCGCCTCGTCGAGAACGGCTTCGACGACGAGTACGACTGCCTCGTCGTCCACCTCGGCGGCCAGCCCGCGCGGGCGACGCGCCGGCTCACCAAGCGCCTCCACGACGAACTCGGTCTCCCCATCACCGTGTTCACTGACGGTGACCCGTGGTCGTACCGCATCTTCGGCTCCGTCTCGTACGGCTCCATCAAGTCCGCGCACCTCTCGAAGTACCTCGCCACCCCCGAAGCCCAGTTCGTCGGCATCCGCCCGCAGGACATCGTCGACTACGACCTGCCGACGGACCCGCTCAGCGACTCCGACGTGAACGCCCTCGAATCCGAACTGGAGGACCCGCGCTTCCAGAGCGACTTCTGGACCGAGCAAATCGAACTCCAGCTCGACATCGACAAGAAGGCCGAACAGCAGGCACTCGCCTCCCGCGGCCTCGACTTCGTGACGGACACCTACCTCCCCGAGCGCCTCGACGAGATGGGCGTCCTGTAGTCCGGTCGCCCTCGTGTCTCGGTTGCCGCCGGGGATAGCGACTTGAACCTGCGGGACGCCTCGCCGCTATGGACTCCCGCCCGGCGCTCCGCGACCACCCGGTCGTGGTCGCCAGCATCCTCGGCACGGCCGTCGCATCGGGCGCGTACGAGATTGTCCCCGCGAGTACGACTCCCGTCTTGTCCGCGCAGCTCGGCGCGAGCGCCGCGGAAGTGAACTGGCTCGTCAGCGTCATGCTCGGCGTCGCTGTCGTCGCCAGCCTTCCCGCGGGCGCCGTCGTCGACCGGTTCGGCGCGCCGCGCAGTTTCGCGCTCGCGACCGTCGCGTTCCTCCTCGGCGGCGCCGCGAGCTGGCAGTTCACCCAGCAGGGCGCTTACTGGCCCGTGCTATGGGCGCGCGTCGTCGCCGGCCTCGGCTTCGTGCTGCTCTGGAACACCGGCCTCACCGTCTTCGGGCAGTTCCGGAACGCCGCAACCGCTACCGGCCTGTTCACCGCCAGCGGCCCCATCGGCTTCGCCGTCGGCCACCTCACGGGCCCGACTATCGCCGCCGAGTACGGCGCCGCCGCCGTCTTCCTCGTCTACCCGCTGTTCTTGCTGCCCGCGCTCGCCGGCATCCTCCTCGGCTGGGAGGCCGACCTGGCCGGCGGCGGCACCGGGAAAGTTCCCGCGCTCGGCGACGTACTCGACGTTGCGCGCAACCGCGCGGTGCTTTTGGTCTGCGTGCTCGGGTTCGTCGCGTACTCGCTGTACCTCTTCGTCAACAGCTGGGTGCCGACGTACCTCACTAGCGAACTCGAACTGTCGCTCGCACAGAGCGGCGCGCTCACCGCAACGTTCCCGCTGTTGGGGGCGGCCGCGCGCGCCAGCGGCGGCGTCGTCACCGACCGGCTGTTCGGTGGGCGCGCTCGCCCGGTCGTGCTCGCGTCACTGGTCGTCTCCGCCATCACGCTCGTCGGCATCGCGCTGTCCGAGACGTACCTCGTGGTCGCGGCGTTCCTCCTCGTTGGCGGTTACTTCGTGCAGTTGAGCCTCGGCCTCTTCTACAGCGTCGTGCCGCGCACCGTCGACGATGACAGCGTCACCACGGCCGTCGCGTTGCTCACGAGCCTCGGCCTCTTCGGCGCGTTCAGCGCGCCCCTAATCGCCGGCGAAGTGATTCAGGCGACGGGCTCGTACGCCGCCGCGTTCGGCTACGCGCTCGCGCTCACGGTCGTCGGGTTCGCGCTCGCGGTGCCGTACTTCCACGACTGACCGTCAGCCGAGCAGGGCGGGGAGGTCCGCCAGCGAGTCGCAGACGTAGTCGGGCTGGACGTCGCTGTCCGCGAGGTCGGCGTCGCCGCTGACGCCCGTGCGCACGAGTACTGTCGTCATCCCCGTACGCTCACCCATCGCGACGTCCGTGTCGAGGCGGTCGCCGACGAGCACGCACTCGTCGCTGGGCACGCCGAGGCGGTCGGCGGCGAGGCGCGCGGTCGTCGCCGACGGCTTCCCCAGGACTGCGTCGGGCTCCCGGCCGGTGACGCCCGCGACTGCGCGGATGATTGCACCCGACCCGGGCATCCGTCCGTCCTCGGTCGGAATTGTGGGGTCTCGGTCCGTTCCGACGAACGCCGTCTCCGCGCCGAGCGCTTCGAGGGCGGGCTGCAGGTCGCGATAGTGGAACTCGCGGTGGTAGCCCGCGACGACCACGTCGGCGGCGTCGGGGTCGTCGGTCAAGGGTACGTCCGCGTCGCGCAGTTGGTCGACGATGGACGCCTCGGCGATGGGGACCGCGGATTCGTCGGCGTGGTTCTCGTGGAGGTACGCGACCGTCGCCGCCGTCGACGTGAGCACGTCGTCGGCGGTCGCGTCGATGCCCAACTCGCGCAGCCGCGCCGCGTACTCGCGGGGCGGCACGGTCGGATTGTTCGTCAGGAAGAGCACGCGGTCGAGGCGCTCCCGGAGTGCGGCCACGGCGGCGGCTGCGCCCGGCAGGAGCGTCTCGCCGCGGAGCACAGTGCCGTCGAGGTCCACGACGGCGCCACGGACGTTCATGCGTCCGCTTGGTGCGCTGGCGTGTTCAACGCACCGCCGCCGGCCTACAGGAGAAACGAGACGACTGCCAGCACGAGAAACACCAACACCAGCCACTTCGCGATGGTGGCGCTGACGCCGGCGACGCCGCGGGCGCCCAGCACGGCCGCGACGACCGCGAGGACGACGAACACCAGCGCGAGTTCGAGGAAGTCGCCGCCCACTGCCAGCGGGAGTGCGCCGGACTGCGCGCTCGCCGCCCAACCGAGTAGTGTGGTCGTCATACCGGGTCGACGGCCGCCGACGGTATTGTTAGGCGCCGAACGCGAGTGGTAAGCCGACCGTACCTCGCGAGTCAGCCCTGCTGGTCGGCGAGGCGTTCGACGCGCTCGATGGTGTCGGCGTTCTCCGGGGGTTTGTCCTCGCGGACGGTGACGAACCGCGGGAACCGGAGCGCGTACCCCGACCCGTAGGTCGGCGACGTCTGAATCTCCTCGTAGCCGACCTCGAAGACGACGGCGGGTTCGAGGTCCACCTCTTGGCCGTCCTCCGCGCGGACGTGTGGCTCCAACAGGTCCGTGAGGTCCGCGAGCTCCTCGTCGGTGATGCCGGTCGCGACCTTTCCGATGGTCGCGTACTCGCCGGTCTCCTCGTCGCGCGCGGAGAGCACGAACGTCCCGAGGAACGACGCGCGCCGGCCCTCGCCCCACTCCGCGCCGGTCACGACCAGGTCCAGCGTCTCCACGTCGGGCTTGCGCTTGAGCCAGTGCTTCCCGCGGTCCCCGGGCGTGTACGCCGCGTCGGGGTCTTTCAGCATGATGCCCTCGTGGCCCGCTTCGAGGGCGCGCTCCTCGAAGGCCGCAATCTCGTCGGCGTCGTCCGTGACCAGAATTCCGGAGACCGCCGAATCGTCGTCGACGACGTCGCGCAGGCGCCGGTGGCGCTCCCGGAACGGCTCGTCGAGCAAGTCCTCGCCATCCGCGTGCAGGCAGTCGAAGGCGTTCAACTCGACGCGAATCTCGTCGCGCATCTGTTCGACGTCGTGCTTGCGGCGGAAGCGCTTGAGAATCTCCTGGAACGGCAGCGGGTCACCGTCGTCGTCGACCGCGACCGCCTCGCCGTCCAAAATTACGGGCGCGTCGACGTGTTCCTCGACGAACTCCACGAGCTCCGGGAGCGCGTCCGTGACGTCCTCCATGTTCCGAGAGTACAGCGACACCTCCTCGCCGTCCCAGTGGACCTGGACGCGCGCGCCGTCGAACTTCGTCTCCACCGCCGCTTCGGCCCACTCGCCGAGGGCGTCGGTGACCGTGCCGGCCTGTGCGAGCATCGCCTGCACGGGCCGCCCGACTTCCAGGTGCATCGCGTTGAGACCGTCCTCTCCCTCGTCGCGGGCGGTCACGGCCACGAGCCCGTAGTCGTTCGACACCTGAAGCGCGCGCTCGGCGGCTTCGACGGGCACGTCGAACGCCTCCGCGATGGCGTCCCGGACCGCGCCCTCGCCGACGCCGATGCGCATCTCCCCGAGCACGAGCCGCGCGAGGTACCGCGCCTCCTCGCCCGAGCAGTCGTTGAACAGTCCGAAGAGGAGTGTCACCTTCTCGTCCTGGCTGCCGTCGCCCGCGGCGGCCGCGAGCGCGGTCAAATCCTCGTAGACGTCCGTGACTGTCAGGTCGTCGTCGCCGCCCTCCGCCGCGAACGCGCCCAGTCCCGCCTGTCCGCCGAGGTCGAGGTTCGCGGCGACTTCGCCGATGTCCCCCGTTTCGGCGAGTCGGCTCTCGACGTCCTCGACGGTGACGTTCGTCGACGCCGCGCGGGCCAGTGCCTCGTAGCAGAGCCGCGGCCCGATGTCGAGTTTCGTCTCCGAGTGCGCCGGGAACACCCGCCCCTGAACGAACCGCGCGACCACTGCGAGGTCGTCGCTGGCCTCGTCGAACAGGGCTGCGACCTTCGCGACGACGTCGAGGTCCGCGTCCGTCGCCTCGACGTCGGCGGCGTGCGCGGCGAACGAGCCGAATTCCATTGTCGTTGCGTAGCCAGTTCCCGCAGTTAAAACGCGCGAACCGTGCCGGCCCACCCACCGCGCTTATTAAGGGCGGGGCGACAAACCCCACGCCATGACAGGCCCGGACCTCGTGGCGCGAGTGAACGACGTCCTCGACGTCGACGCCGAAACCTTCCAGCAACGGGTTCGAGAGGACGCCGAGGTCGTGAAAGCCGAAATCGCCGCGGGTACGTTCGACAATCCGCAGGCCATCGTCGGCCTCGAATACGAATTCTACGCGGTCAACGACGAGGGGTCGCTGGCGCGGGTGCCGCGCCGCGTCCTGGAGTTCGTCGGCTTCGAGAAGGAACTCGGCCTCCACAACGCGGAGATGACGACGAGCCCGCAGCCGCTGAACGAGCACGGCTTGCGCGCCCAGGAGATGGAGGTGCGGGCAAACCTCGACGCCGCCGAGGAGCCGATGGACGCGGAGGGCCTGCACCTCGTCAGTGACGGTATGTGGACGATACCGCCGGAGGGCGAGACCGCCCGCGATTACCTCACGGACAGCGTCTCCCGCGAGGGCGTCGAAATCGCGACGAACATGTCGGCGTCCGCGCGCTACCACGCGATGGCCAACACCGACCAGCCAGCCGGCATGAAACTCGACGCCCCGCACGTCTCCCTGGAGGCGGACACCGTGATGCCGGAGGCGCTCATCACGTCCATCCAGCCCCACTACCAGGTGCCACAGGCCGTCGACTTGCCGACGTACTTCCGGTACGCGCTCCGATTCGCGGCGCCGCTGCTGGCGCTCTGTGTGAACTCGCCGCTGTTCCCGCCGGACCTCTACGACGAGGACGCCACGCCCGAGGAGATTCTCGTCGACGGCTGGCAGGAGTCCCGCATCGACGTCTTCGAGACGGTGTTGAACGTCCCCGGCGAACAGCAGAAGGTCCGGTTCCCGGAGGACTTCGAGAGCGTCGCGGACGCCGTTGACCGCGTCGCCGAGGACAACACCATCGTCCCGATGCCGGTGTCCGAGGGCGGGCGCTTCGACGACGAGTTCGCCCACTGGCGGCGCAAGCACGGAACGTTCTGGCGGTGGGTGCGGCCGGTGTTCGGCGGGTCCTCCAAGGAGGACGCCAACGCCCGCATCGAGTTCCGCCCAATCGCCGGCCAGCCGACTGTCAGGGACACCATCGCGGTGCAGGCGGCGTTCGCGGGCCTGCTGGAGAACCTCCCGCGAACCGAACATCCGCTGTACGACCTCGACTGGGAGACCGCCCGCGAGAGCTTCTACGACGCCGCGCGCAACGGCCTCGGCGCGGACCTCGCGTGGATTACCAGCGACGGCGACCGCGTCACCGACACCGCGGACATCTACGAAGACCTCTTCGAGCAGGCCGAAGCCGGGCTGCGCCGGCGCGGGCTCTCGAACGAGCAAGCCGCGAAGTACCTCTGGCCGCTGCGCCAGCGCGCCCGCCACGAAATCACGCCTGCGTCGTGGAAACGCGACCGCGTGCGGAGCGCGCTCTCCGACGGCAACTCCTTCGAGAACGCGGTGTACGCGATGCAGTGCGAGTACATCGAAAACCAACGGGAGACGCTCCTCGAAGGGAGTTTCGCGGACTGGCTCGGCCGGGGCGACGGCCTCGACTGAGGACGGCCGCGTCGCTGGCGGTCGTGAGAAAAACGGAAGAGAGGGAGACGGAGCGTCGACGCGGCCGTTACAGGACGTCCTCGACGTCCTTGTGGCCGACAATCTCGACGTTCTCGGGCGTAATCTTCGTGACGTGGATGCCGTTGCCGGAGGCGGTGTCGCGCTCGCTGGCGGAGTCGATGGCCTGCGCGGCGACGGTGACGGCCTCGTCGGTCGTGAGGTCGTCGCTGAACTCCTGTTCGAGCACACCGAGCGCGTACGGCATGCCGGAGCCCTGCGCGGTGTAGTTGTCCGAGAGCGAGCTCCCGGAGGGGTCGAGGCTGAAGACGTGACCGCCCTCGTCGTCGACGCCGCCCAGAATCGGGACGACGCGGAAGAACGGGCCGCCGCGGAGGAGGTTCGACGCCATGGTGGCGAGCGCGCTGACGGACATGTACTCGCCGCGGCGGGCCTCGTAGAGGTTCGCTTCCGCGCGCAGCGAGCGGATGAAGCTCTGCGCGCCGCCGACGGAGCCGGACATCGAGAGCGCCGCGTTGGGCTGAATCTCTTCGACCTTCTGGACGTCCTTGTTGGAGACGACGCGGCCGCCGAGGCTCGCGCGCATGTCGGACGCCATCACGACGCCGTTCTCGGTGGTGAGGCCGACGATGGTGGTGCCGGTCTTGTTAACGTACTCGTCGTCCGCGCCCGAGCGGTCGTTGTCGGGGAGGGAGCCGACTTCCGGCTCGTAGGGGTTCTGGGTGCCGCCGAACCGCGCCTGGTTCCGGGCGAACTCCGAGCCCTCGTTGCTGTTGAACATTACCAGACGTTACCAGTCCGGGACGGATAAAACCATCTTTTCCGGGGATTCGCGACGCGGGAGAATCAGGTGATAGCGGCCGTCTCCGCCGGATGTTCAGTTCGCAGCGCGGGCCTTGTACGCTTGCTCGGTGCGCTCGACGAGGCGGCGGACCGGGAGCGTGACGCCGGCGCGGCGAGCGAGCAGCGCGACGGGCAGCAACGCGATACCCAAAGCGAGGACGGACTGGTACAGCGTGAACAGCGCGAGTCGGGTGGTGCGGTCGAGCATCGGGATGGTCACCGCCAAGGCGTATCCGTATATATACTTTCCGGACAGGCGGTTGGGGGCGCCCCGACGCTATCTTGCGATTATCCGCTCGGGCCGTTCGGCCGGCCGGCGGCCCCGGCGCAGCCGCCGCGAATCGTAACCGCGCCGTCGCTGTCCCGGGACCACTCCATAAGTTATGACAACGTTTCCAGTCACGTCCGCCGGGACGGCCAAACCACAAAGCACGACATTCCGCGCCCCGTTGAACGAATATGAGCAACTACGTCGTTGCGATGGAAGCCGCCTGGCTGGTGCGTGACGTCGAGAACTCCGACGACGCCATCGGCGTCGCCGTGAGCGAAGCCGGCAAACGACTGAACGACCAAGACCTCGACTACGTCGAAGTCGAGGCCGGCGTCACCACCTGCCCCGCGTGTGGCGAGCCGCTGGACGCCGCGTTCCTCGCGGCGAACACCGCGCTCGTCGGGCTCGTCCTCGAGCTCACAGTCTTCAACGCGGACAGTGTCGAGCACGCCGAGCGCATCGCGAAGAGCGAGGTCGGCGGCGCGCTCCGCGACGTCCCCCTCGAGGTCATCGAGGTCGTCGAGGAGGGTGGCGGCGAGGCCGAGGACGAAGACGAGTAACTCCCGACCCTCCCGAACCTTTATCAATAACTGTCGGTTATTCGCATGCATGCGTTTGCCGACGCCGAAGGACCTGCGCGAACGGCGCACCTCCCTGGAGCTCACGCAGAGCGAACTCGCCGAGCGCGCGGGCGTCTCACAGCCGCTCATCGCCCGCATCGAGGGCGGTGACGTCGACCCCCGTCTGTCGACGCTGCGCCGCATCGTCGAAGCGCTGGACGAAGCCGAGGGCGACGTCGTCCGCGCGAAAACACTCATGCACGAGGACGTAATCAGCGTCGCGCCCGACGACGCCGTCAGCCACGCCGTCCAGAAGATGCAGGACGCCGGCTACTCACAGCTGCCGGTCATCACGAACGGCGTTCCCGTGGGTTCCATCAGCGACAGCGACGTCGTTCACGCCGGCGAGGACGTCGGCGACCACCCCGTTCGGGACGTGATGAGCGAGAGCTTCCCCACTGTCTCCGAGGACGCCACGCTCGACGAGATTTCGAGCCTACTGGACCACTACAAGGCCGTGATGGTCACAAAGGACGGCGAGACCGTCGGCATCATCACGCAGGCCGACGTCGCCGCGCGCATCAGCTAGAGTTCGAGGCCGCGAATCGCAACGCTGGACTCATCGCTCCCCACTACTTCACCGATTTTCTCACCGTCAGTCGCGGCGACGAGCGCGTCGGCGTCCGCCGGGTCGACCGCGACGACGAACCCCGTGCCCATGTTGAACGTGCGGTGCATCTCCTCGTCGCTGACGTTGCCCGCGTCCTGCACGAAGTCGAAGACGTCCTGCGCCGGCAGGGGGTCCGTGACCTCATAGCGGAACGCCCCCATGCGTTCGAGGTTCCTCCACCCGCCGCCAGTGACGTGGGCCGCGGCGTGCACGTCGTATTCGTGCAGCGCATCGAGCAGGTACGTGTAGATGCGGGTCGGCTCCAGCAGCGCCTCGCCCACCGTCTCGTAGCCCTCGCCGGGGACCGGCTCGTCGAAGCCGCCAGCGCGGTCGCGGCTCCCGTTGGTCTCCGCTCCTCGTTCCGCGGCCTCGCTGTGCTCGGCCGCGCGGTCCGCCGCTTCACGCGCGAGCGTGAGCCCGTTCGAGTGGATGCCCGACGACGCGAACCCGACGAGCACGTCGCCCGCCTCCGCCTCGCCGGCGAGTAGGTCGTCGTCGGTTGCGAGGCCAGCGACCGTGCCGGCGAGGTCGAAGTCGTTCACGACCTCCGGCATTACTGCGGTCTCGCCGCCGACGAGCGCCACGCCCGCCTCCTCGGCGCCCACAGCCAATCCTTCTCCCAACTCCGCAGCACGCTCCTCGTCGGGCACGTCCACCGCGAGGTAATCCACGAACGCCGCGGGCTCGACGCCCGCCGCCACGAGGTCGTTGACGTTCATCGCGATGCAGTCGATGCCGACCGTGGAGTAGTCCTCCATCGCGACCGCCACGAGGAGTTTCGTGCCGACGCCGTCGGTCGCGAGCGCGAGGTACTGGTCGCCGACCTCCACCAGGCCCGCGTACTCGGTGGTGTCCCCGACCTCGGAGACCGCGCCGACCAGCGCCGCGGTCGCTGCCTCGCTGTCCTCGATGTCCACGCCAGTCTCGGCGTACGTGAGTTCGTCGTCGCTCCCGTCGCTCATACACGAGCGTGCGCATGTCGGGGCGAAAAGCGTGCCGGTCTATGCGCGGACGACTATATCCCGAGGAACAGCAGTAGCGCCGGACCGATGGTAATCACGGCTGCGGCCGCGTACACTGCCTTGTTCCACTGTAGGACGGTCGCGCCGTCCAGCGGGCCGAACGGAATCATGTTGAACCCCGCCAGCAGCACGTTGATGTACAGGCCGCGCCACGCGATGTCGGGCACGACGACGAACAAGCTTAGCGACACGACGGCCAACGCGACGTTCGTCAGTGGGCCGGCGAGCGCGATGAGGCCGTGCTCGCGGGGTGTGATGCGGCCGCGATGGTGGACCGCGCCCGGCGCCGCGAACAGGAACCCCGCGAGCCCGCCCGCGACGGCGAGCGCGAGCATTCCGAAGTCCGCGCGGAACTCCGCGTGCTGGCCGAAGCGCACCGCGACGACCTTGTGCGCGAGTTCGTGGAGGAGGAACGCGACACCGACCGTCGCGAGGCTCAGCGCGAATTCTTCGAGAAACGGCGCGCTCGCAAGCACGTCCACGATGGTCGTCGCGGAGACCGGGACGTACAGCAGGCTGAACGCCAGTCCGAGCGCCAGCCACGCGACGACGAGGTCCCGGAGTTCGCGGCTGCTGAAGTTCACCGTACCAGCCCCCAGATGGCGTCAGCGCTGTTCTGCGCGCCGCGCACCATCGCGTCGGTGACCGCGCCGACGCTGTCGAAGGGGCCGCCGATGAGCGGCAACACGACGAACGGGAACAGCACGCTCGCGACCATGCTCCCGATGTTCGTCATCGCGACCACCGCGATGAGCCGGAACAGCGGCACGTCTATCATCTGCCCGAGCAGCTCCCGAATCGGCGTCTCCTGGTCGTCCATGAGTTCGTTCAGCGTGCCGATGTCGGCGACGCGCACGGAGAGGTAGCGCAGCTCGACGTAGCCCGTGAACCAGCCCGGCGCGAGCAGCGGATTGATGCTCGTCAGCCACGCGACCGCGCCGCCGACGCCCGCGCTCGTCCAGTGTGCGCCCGCGAGCTTCGCGGCGCCCATCGAGATTATCCCGTTGAACAGAAACCACGCGCCGAACACCTGCAGGAGGACGGTGTTGTCCACCCCCGCCATCACCAACAGGACGAAGAAGGCGAGGAAGCCGACCGTAATCAGCAGGCCGAACACCCGCGCGACCGAGAACCGCTTGCTCCGCGTGCCGGTCAGCGACTCCATTGGCGGCAGCTCCTCGGGGTGGTCGAGGTAGTGTTCGACGCCCTCGCGGTGGCCAGCCCCGAGGACCGCGACGACGTGTTTGCCCTGCGCCCGCAGCGCGACGAGATTGTGCGCGATGTAGGCGTCGCGCTCGTCGATGAGTGCTTCCGCGCCCGCGGGACTGAATCGCCGGAACTCCTCCATCATTGCCGACACCACGTCCGCATCCGTCAAATCGTCCATCGAGAACTCTTCGACGTCCTCCTCGGGCGCGGCGCGCGCGAACAGCACGACGAACACCGCGCCGAACACGAGCGCGCCGACGCCCGCGAACAGCACGGCTTCCGCCAGTCCGGACAGCACGACCAGCGCCGTCTCCACGGCGCCGATCGTCGCGGGTGGCGGCGGCAGTAGGAACGGGCCGGCGACGAACTCGGCGACGACGCCGACGAGGAAGCCGACGAACGCGCCGAAGCCCAGGCCGAGCGTCCGACTGTCGGTGACGCCGAGTGCGAGCTCGCCGACGAGTCTGAGCTTCTCGACGCCGGTCATGCGCGCCCAGAAGCGCTGAATCGTCACCTGGATGTCGCGGTCGACGAGCGCGACGTCCGCGCCGATGCGCTCGGCGGCGTCGATGCCCGCCTTCATGTCCGCGCCCGGCTCGATGCCGAACTTGTCGCCGAGGCGCTGCTGGACGTACGACAGCAGCCAGTACGCCAGGAACTGGAACGCCATGCTCCCCTTCAGGAGGTCGCTGGCGTCGAGGTCCTCGGGCGCGTCGCCCTGCATCTGCCGGTAGCGGCCCTCGTCGAGCTCGACGGCGACCGTGTCCGGGTTCTCCTCCTCGACGACCCGCTCGACTTCTTCGACGCTGTCCGCGGAGACGTGGGCGGTCCCGACGACCCGAACGGAGCCCTCGCGGGTCGCCGCGGATTCCTCGCTCATTACCTCCACGTTAGTTGTGGCGGCCTTACGCTTGTCGGAAGGGCGACGTACCGGCCGCTATCCCGGGGTTCGTCCCCACTCGGAAGCATTCAAGCCGCCCCGACCAGAACCACGAAGCATGACCGAGACGGCGCGCTTGATGGACTCCTACACGGAGATGACGGAGCTGCTGTTGCCCAACGACACGAACAACCTCGGCCGCGCGCTCGGTGGCGCGGTGCTGCACTGGATGGACATCTGCGCGGCCATCGCGTCGATGCGGTTCTCCGGCCGGCAGTGCGTCACTGCGTCCATGGACCACGTTGACTTCATCGCGCCCATCGAGATGGGCGAGGTCGCGGTCATGGAAGCATTCGTCTTCGACGTCGGGAAGTCCAGTATCGAGGTGAAAGTCGAGGTTCGCGCCGAGGACCCCGTGGAGGGGACCGAGCGCAAGACCACGACGTCGTTTTTCACGTTCGTCGCGCTCGACGACGATGGCAAGCCCACGGAGGTGCCGCGGCTGGCCTGCGACACGGAAGCGGAGGAAGCGCTCCGGCAGGACGCGCTCGAAGCCCACGCGGAACAGCAGTAATCAGTCGAGGCGCGGCACGTCAAGCGTGACGACGGCGCCGGTCGGCTCGTTGTCCGTGAACGTCACGCGGCCGCCCGCGATGTCCGCCCCCCAGTAAATCAGCCACAGACCGAGCCCGCTGGCGTGGTCGAGCTGCGTCTCCGTGCCGCGCGCCAGCACCTCGTACTCGCTCTCGTGGATGCCGGGACCGTTGTCGGCGACGCGAATCTCCACGCGGTCCCCGTGCGTCTCGACGCTGACCGTCACGCGCGGGTCGTCGTTCGTGTTGTGCTCGGCAGCGTTCTCGAGGACGTTCCAGACGACGGGCTCGAGCGTCGCCGGCACGCGACAATCCGCGGGGAACTCCGAGACGTCGACGGCCACCTCGGGGAACGTCTCGCGGAGGCGCGCGATACGGCCGTCGAGTAGTTCGTGGACACTGACTGGCCGTTGTGGCTCCTGTTCGCGTTCGAGGAGGTCGATGATGACGCGGGCCTTCTCTCCGAGCCCCGCGATTCTATCCGCGCGCTGTTCGACGATGTCCACGGCCTCGCGCTCCTCGTCGGTGTCGGCCGACAGCTGGCCGGCGTAGCCGAGAATCATCTGCGTGTCCGTGCGGATGTTGTGGCGGAACGCGCGGTTCAGCACCTCCAGACGCTGCTTCTGCCGGAGGTACCGACTGACGTCGTGGAACGTGACAACACGCCCGATAAGCCGGTCGCGGACGTCGCGGATGGGCGTCACCGACATGTCGAACGGCGTGTCGTCGCCGCCGACGTCGACGGTGACGTGTTCCGGCCGGCGCTCGTCAGTGAGCGAGCCCAGCGACGGCAGTAGCGACGCTATCGGTTCGCCGATGGCGTCGCGGCGAGACCGCCCCAGTAGCGGCTCCGCGCTCTCGTTGGCGTCCACGACGTAGCTGTGGCTGTCGACGACGACTGCCGCGTCGTCCATCCGCTCGAAGACGAGCCGGCGCGCCCGCCAGTTCGGCGCGGGGCTCGTACCGAACAGCTGGAACTGCGTGAGCGCGCCGAGGAACGCCACCCCCGTGACGGCGAACGCGACCGGCGTTGGGTCGAACTCCGGGACCGGGAGCACGCCCACGACGGAGAGGAGGTTCGTCACCCACGGCGTTACCGACCCGAACAGCAGGGCGGCGCTCTGCCCGCGGAACAGCACCGCGTTGCTCCGAATCAGGTCGACGAGCGGGACGAACCCGAGCACGCCAAGCACGTACGTGTACGCTGCGACGACCCAGTACCACGGCCCGCCGGCGCGGTCGAGCAGTACGAGGTCGCCGTAAGTGACGATGTTCGTCGACCTGTAGAGCAGGTCGTGCGACTGACCGGTCGCGGCCAGCGCCACGGTCACCGTGGGAACGACGGCGAGCGCCGCAACCACGTGCGGGCGGACGTACTCGTCGCGACCGGTGTACGCGAGCGCGAACAACAGCCACGCGATGGGGATGACGACGACGCCGACCCACTGGACGTCCGACCAGAGAAGCTTCCGCGCGAGCGAGTCCGCCCGCAACTCGAACACGAGAAACAGCGCCCACCAGACGACCCCCCCGAGCAAGAGGACGAGCGCGGACGCGCCGGGCTCCGGTCGTTCCCGCCACGCCAGCAGCGCGGCCGCGAAGCTGACGGCGACGCTGGTCAACAACACCGTCGTCAGTACGTCCACGAGCGCGACCACTGGTCGTCGAGACTCTGCCCGTCACTGTAAAAGCCGCGCCCTCCCGCGACACTCGGTCGCGGTCCGTTCGCTACACCCAGACGACCGGAGCGAGCGCGAGCACGACGACGACGTACTCTAGTTCGGGGGCGAGCGTCAGCCAGTCGCGGTCGGCATAGTGCGCGAGCAGACTCGTGACGGCGAGCGAGTAGACGAGGCCGACACCCAGCGCCAGCGCGACTAGCATCGAGAGATGGCCTGCGGCCACAGCGTACGCGAGAACTGCGGCGGTCGCGAGGTCGACCGTGTAGAGTGCGAACTGCGTGCGTTCGACGCCGAGCACCACCGGGAGCGTGCGAACGCCGGCCGCACGGTCGCTCTCCCGGTCGCGGACGTTCGGGAGTTCGGTGTCGACGAACGACCGGAGGAAGAAGTACGCGAACACGAGCGCACTCGCCGGCGTGACGCTGCTCCCCGCGAACGCAACCGGCAGGTAGGTTAGTGACACCGCCCAGGCGAGCGCGACGACGACGGTGTTGACGAGGAACACGTCTTTCAGCCGGCGCACGTGCTCGCTGAGGGCCGGGAGCCAGTCGTCGGCGTACAGCACCCAGAACGCGCCCGGAAGCAGCGTCAACGCTAGTGCCAGCGGCCCGCCAAGCGCCGAGAGGGCGACGCCGATTCCGTACGCGACCGCGGCCCCGACGTACAACACGTCCCGGTGGCGGCGCACGAACGCGGACTGCTCGGGTTTGTCGACGGCGTCGTCGTCGACGTCCGTGATGCGGTCGTTCGCGTAGACGGCGAACGTAATCAAGCCGCCGATAATCGGCGCGGGACTCGCCGGCAGCGACAGTACCGTCATCGCGATGCCGACTTCGACGACTGTGACCGCCGAGAGGTACGCCGAACTGTACAGCAGAACCGTCCAGAGGTGTTTCGCACCCGCGAGCACGCGAGCGAGCTGTGCGACAAACCACGTCGTGTTGCCGGGACGAGTCGCCCGGCGGTCGTGTTTCTGTGACATCGTTCGTTCCGACGTCAGCGGTGGCCCCGTCCCACCGTTCTGACGTAGTGACCGTCCACCGGTATCGGCTTAGTATTGCGTTCATTTTATCACCTATCAAATGTGAAAATAGGTGGCCCACAGGCTTATCCGCGCCGTCGCCGTCCTTTCACCTGCAACGATGACAGACGGCAAACAAGACCGCTTCGAGGGCGTCGAGAAGGCAGTCGACCGCGTTCGCGAGGAACTCGACGAGGCCGTCGAGGAGACCAAGGAAGCCAGCGAGACGGCCACCGAGGAGGTCCGAGAGACGTTGGACCGACTCGAAGACCGAGTGGCGAAACTCCGCAAGCGCGACCGCGGGGAGGAGTGACCGTGGAGGCCCGCGATGACTGACCACGCGAAGAAGCTCCTGCGGAAAATCGACGAAGCGGCCGTGGAAGCCCTCGATGTCGCGGACCGCGAGCACGCCAAGCAGAAGGCTGGCTCCCGGCGCGACGCCTACGAGAAGGGGTTGAACGAGGTCGAACGCATCGCCGGCAAGCCACAGGCACGCAAACTCGCGGAGTGGATTCAGGACCAGATTCGGGAGCGCGAGACGTTCCCCTCCGCCCGCGAAGTCCGCAACCACGGCGCCCAGATTTGCCGGAAGAGCGGCCACGACGTCTCGACGAACGACTGGCTGGGCGCGTAGCGGTCGGCGACGCGCAGGCTTTTCCCCGCCGACTCCCTACCTCCGGCCATGGCTCTCGACGCGCCCGCACCCGACCCGCCCGAGTTGGAGGGCGACCCCGACGAGTACGACGACGTCACCGTCCAGGGCACCGACTACCACCGCGACGACCTCCAGGAGTTCCTAGAGGACGGCGCGTGGGAGGAGGCCTTCGAGACGTGGGCGGCGGAGACGGAGTTGACCCGCGAAGCGTTCGACATCGCTGTCGACCTGGGGATGTTCGACCGCTTCGACTTCTTCTGGGACGACTTCGCAGACCGCGTGGGCTACCACGCGCCCGGCCTCCCGGAGACCTGGCGTGAGCGCGACATCCACCCCGAACTGAACTCCTGGGAGACTGTCTCGGCCATCAACGCGTCGCTGGCGGAACTCGGCGCGGAAGCCTCCCGACTGCTCAAGCAGGAGTACGTGGACTGGGAAGCCGAATACGACGCGCCCGACGACCTACCGGACTTCTAAACGCACTTTTTGCGCTGCACGAGGCGCGGCGTAGCCGCGCCTCGTTCGGCAAAAACTTGCGGAAAAAGCGCTTCGTCCCCCCTGCGGTCGTCCTCGCGCCGCGGCGCGCGCGCGCCCC
>CAXREU010000189.1:0-25183 GCA_964229715.1 Halobacterium sp. | reverse complement strand
TACCGCGAGAACCTCGAATACGTCCTCGACGACCTCGACCTGTTGTTCGAGAATCTGGACGCCGAGCGCGTCGTCGTCACCGCTGACCACGGCAACGCGTTCGGCGAACACCACATCTATGGCCATCCGGGCGGCGTCGACCTCCCCGTCCTCCGCGAGGTGCCGTGGTGTGAGATGACCGCGACGGACACGCACAGCCACGAGCCCGCCGCCGCGGGTCGTGACGACACCGGCGACAGCGGCGACGTCATCGAAGAACGCCTCGAAGACCTCGGCTACCGAACCTGACTATGGACGACACTACCGACTCCCCGAACCTCCTGCTGGTCGTGGTGGACTGCCTCCGACAGGACTTCCTGCACCGGGACGCCGTCGACACGCCGTTCCTCGATAGCCTCCGCGAGCGCGGCCAGGAGTGCACCGAACTGTATGCCACCGCGACGACGACGACGCCCGCGGTCGCGAGCCTGCTGACCGGCGCGTACGGCGAGCGCAATGGCATCCAGTCGCTGCGCCGCGGCAGCCTCTCCGCGGACGTCGACTCGATGCCCGAAATCCTCGGGGACGCGGGCTATCACACCGAAGCGATGGCGACCGGACCGCTCGTCCCCGAGACCGGCCTCGACCGCGGGTTCGACGCCTACGAGTGCCGAGACCGAGACGAGTCGATGTTCAGCGACTGGCGCGAGGAGGGCCTCGGCCGGCTTGGAGACCTCCCGGAGCCGTTCGCGGCGTTCGTCCACCTCTGGGAAATCCACGAGGACATCCACGTCCCGCGCGAGTACGATAGTTCGGAGTACGGCGAGACGCCGTACGGCCGCGCGTTCTCCGCGCTCGACCGCGAAATCAAGGCGCTCGTCGACGCCGTCCCCGACGACACAGTTGTCGCGGTCGTCGGCGACCACGGCGAGAGCATCACCCACCGCAACAACCCGATTCGACTCGCCGTGAAGTCCCTGCGGGACGCCGTGAAGTACTACGGCGGCGTGGACACCCGCGGCGTCGTCGAACGCGTCAACCAGTACTGCGAGAAGTTCGGCCCGGACGTTGACGACCACTTCATCGAGAACGGGCACGGCGAGAACGTCTTCGACTTCACGACGAACGTCCCGTTCGTACTCGCAGGCCCCGGCGTCGAACCGGCGACCGTGGACGCCCAAGTCCGGCAAATCGACATTCTCCCGACGCTGTTTGACGTACTCGGTGTCGACCACGAAACTGACGGCGACGCCATCGAACCCGGCGTCGAGGACCGCGTCGCGTACATGCGGGCGTGCGGCGCGTCCCTGCACCGCGAGCGCAACTGGGCGCGCGCCGTCCGCTACGACGACGCCAAGTACGTCGAGTACCCCGAGCGCGACTGGGAACCCGGCGTCTACGACCTCGCGGAGAACCCCCGGGAGCTCGAACGCACCGACGACCCCGACCTCGAAGCCGAACTCCGGGAACGTCTCCACGAGCGCGGCGTCGACCCGACGGACGTCGAAATGCTGGAAATTAACGAGCGCCTCGAAGACCTCGGCTACCTGTAGGCGCGGCTCGCCGGTAGAGAACAGCGGAAAACGAACGACGGACTCGCGTCAGGCGTCGTCGACTTCTTCGTCCTCGCCCTCGTCGGCGTCCTCTTCGCTCTCGTCGTCCTCGGCGAGTTCGAGGTTGTCCTCGGGTACGCCGGCTTCCTGACCGTCGTCGAAACTGACGGTGTAGTTGGGCTCGCCGAACATCGTGTCGACGACCTGCGTGATGGTGCCGGTCTCGCCGTCGTATTCGCTGTGCTTGTCGTGGAGGACGACCTCGTCGTCTTCTTCGAAGCTCATACCCGGAGATTCCACCGGCCGATTCAAAAGCGACCCGGTTTCCGGCCTCCGAAACGGTAACGTGCGTGTCCGCCGTACAACCGGCTATGACCCTCCCTTTCGCCCCGCTGGCAGCGTTACTGAACCGCCTGCAGCCACTACACCGCGATGCCGGTCGATGACCTCTGGTATCTTGCGAGCCGTGCCGAACAGCGCGCCGAACGCGCCTATCATGCGCTGACTGACGCCCACGAGGAGTTCTTGGAGTTTGAGCGCCGGCGGTCGGTGTCGCGGCGACGCTTCCGCACGCTTGCCGAACGTGTCGAGCGCACTGGTGCACCGTACGGCGCACACACGGTCGTTTACCGGGAGAACGGCGATGTGGTGTTGGTGCGCCACGAGGACGTCGACCTCTGGGTGCTTCCCGGCGGCGGCGTCGAATCAGGGGAGTCGTTCCGCGAGGCCGCCGAGCGCGAACTCGCCGAGGAAGCCGGTGTCGGCGCTACTTACCACGGGCTCGCGATGGTGACGTCGGTCGCGTTCGAGTCCAGCGGCTACTCCGCGTGGGGCGTGCTCCCCGTCTTCGAGGCGTCTGCGGACGACACTAGCCTCGAAGTCCGGGACCCGGACGGTGAAATCTCGGACGCCGCGTGGTTCGCCGAGTTCCCCGAGGACACCCGCGACCGTCGCGACCTCCAGCGGTGGCGCGAGCGCGCGCTCTCGTAGCGCTTTTCTCGCCAGTCCGCGTCCCTGCTGGCATGGACGTACGCGTGCCAGCGGACAGCGAGCGGGCAGCCGTCGCCGACCGGCTGCTGCGGCCGGCGTACCGCGAGGCCGAAGCTCTCGACCCCGCGTTCAGCGACCTTGACGGTGACGTCGTCGCCGGTGAGGACTGTTCGCGCTGGCTGGACGACGCCGACCGCACGATGTTTGTCGCGTACGACCCCGACCCCGTCGGCGTCGTCTCCGGCGGCGTCACGTCGTCGCCGGCGCTGTACACGCGCGGGAAGAACTGCTACGTCGACGGCCTCTACGTCGTCCCGGAGCGCCGCCGCGAGGGCATCGCTGGTCGCCTGCTCGCCCGCATGAAGGCGTGGGGCCGGGAATGCGGCTGCGAGTACGCGAGTCTCGCCGTCCACGTGGACAACCACGCCGCGATGGCGTTCTACGAGGACCACGGCTTCGAACCGAAGTTCCGAAATCTCCGCCAACGGCTCTGAGGAGCCTCGCTCGCCCCGCAAGAGCTTTTCCGCCACTCGTCGAACTTCGAAACGTCTCAGGTCGCCCTCCTCGTGCGGCGGCCCTCCACTCACCATGAACGTCGACTTGTCGCTGGACCGAATCGCCCGGACGGCCGGCTACGGACTGTTCGGCGTTGTCGGGGCCATCGTCGTCGCACTCGTGTTCGCGCGCGGCCTCTCCCCGCTCCAGCCCGTGGTCTACGACGCGTTCTATCTCGTACTCGGCCCGTGGTCGGCCACCGAGGTGGCGTCGGTTCTCCACATCACCGCTGTCGGCGTGCTCGCCGTCACCGCACCGGTGCTCGTCGCTGAATACACTGCTGGCGACCGGATTCGGACGCTCGCGGTCGGAGCTGGGGTCGCGTTCGCGGTGCTCGTCGTCGTCTCACTCCTCGCCGCGTTCGTCGACGTACTCGGGTTTCCTACTGTCGCAGTCGTCGTCGCACTCACTGCCGCTGGTGCGACGGCGGGTCTCAGGCGCGTCGGTGCCTCCCGCGGGGCGACCGTGACGTTCGCCGGCTCGCTCCCGGTGCTCGCGCTCCAGCTCGTCTTGTTGGGCGTCGGACTCGGCTGGGGTGGCGGCTACGACGTCGTCGCCGAGCCCGTGGCTGCGTCGGGGGTCGACGGGCCGGTCAAGGACTTCGACAACGCTCCCGCGGTCCGCGACGACCTGTTCTCCGCGGCCGCCTGCGACCCCGCCGACGACGGGACCTGCCGGCTCTCGCTCAGGTCGTACGAACACGAACGCCAGGCCGCGCGCGTACTCGCAGCTAACGGTGTCAGGTGTCCGTTCGTGAACGCACCGAGAAATCCGGTCTACGACCCGGACGCGTCGTTCGTCGGCGAACACGACGACCAGTACTACCGGGTGTCCTGCGTGGCGTACGGCGACTGACTACTCGGGGCCGAACGACTTCCCCTCGCGCTCCTCAGCGTCCATCCGGCGGAGCGTAGCGCGAGCGTTGCTCGCCTCGTACCCGAAGAACACGCCCTCCGCGTACTCCTCGACGACCTCGGTGGCGTGAACCAGATTCTCGACCTCGACGTCGACGGCGTACAGTTCGACGCTGAACGGCGCGTCGAGCAGGTCTTCGAAACCGGAGGCGATGCTCTCCAGCCAGTATGTCGTGCCGTAGTTGGTGTCGTACAGCGGCACGACGAACTCGTCGACGTACTCGGCGAGCGCCTCGACATCGAGGCCCGCGCGCTCGTAGAGGTGGCCCGGATACGGGTCGGGGTAGAGGGTGAGATACGTCGTCCCGGGGATACGGTCGGCGGCCTCCGCGACGAACTCGGTGATAACGCTCGCGCGCCAGTCGTACCAGTCGTTGAATTCGGATTCGGCGAACGCAGTCTCGCAGCGATCGCAGTGACAGTACTCGCCGCGCGGGAACCCCACGTCGTCGAGACGCACGTCGCCGTTGACCTCCGAGCACGTCTCGATGACCGTCAGGAGGCCGTTGCGGTAGTCCTCGGCGAGCGGGCAGATGTACGACCAGTCGAAGTACGGCTGGTCGCGGGTGGCCTCGTTACCCTCGTCGTCGACGGGCACGAGGTCGGGTTCGGTGCCGGCGGTGGCGTTGTCTCCGAAGCAGGACACCATGCTGACGGCGTCCTCCAGCGGGTCGGTGTGGCGGCCGGTGACGTCTTTGACCTCGTAGAACGTGCGGTCGAACTCCGGCCACTCGACTTCCTCGGCGTTCCGCGTGACGACGCCGTACATGCCTGCGGGTTGGCTGGCGGGCCGCCTAAGTCGTTCGTTCTCGGCACGCGCAGAAAAAGCGGGGTGTGGGCGGACCGATTAGTCGATGCGGTCGACTTCCTCGGGTTCGGGAGCTTCGTCGCCCCCGACGACGAACTTCCAGACGAGGGCGATAACGAACAGTACGGCGGCGGTTTTCAGGAGTTTGCCTGCCATGGCTGACACTATCGGCGGCCGGCACTAAACGCTTTGCGGGGTCGGCACGAATCCGTGATAGTGTGACGACACCTCTCGGTCAGTTCCGGAGGTGTGCAGTGATGTCCTCGCGGATGAGCTCCCCGCAGTACTCACACCGCAGGCCGTCCTTCAGCACCGCGAACGTCGGCTCGACGGGTTCGCCAGCGTTTGTGATGCACTCACGATTCGGGCAGACGAGCACGCCGCCGACCTCCTCGGGGCGCTCGACGCGGCGCTTGTCCACAACGTCGTAGTCGCGGATGATGTTGATGGTGGCTTCGGGCGCGATGAGCGACAGTACCTCGGCCTCGCTGTCGCTGAGCTCGCGGCCTTCGACCTTCACGATGTCCTTGCGACCGAGCCGGTCGGAGGGGACGTTCATGCCGAGGCTCATCGGCGTGCCTTCAGTGCCGTCGATGCCCAGCAGGCTGAGCACGTGCAGCGCCTCCCCGGCGGAGACGTGGTCGATGACGGTGCCGTTCTGGATTTTCGAGACGCGGAGTTCAGTGTCAGTCATCGTCGAGGAGCAAGTCGAGGAGGGCCATTCGGACCGGGACGCCGTTGTGTGCCTGTTCGAAGTACGTCGCGTTCTCCGTCTCGTCGACGGCGGCCGCGATTTCGTCCACGCGGGGCAGCGGGTGCATCACCGCGAGGTCGTCTTTCGCGTCTTCGAGGGTTTCAGGCGTGATGCTGTACTCGCCCGCGACGGCCTCGTACTCGTCCTCGTCGGGGAAGCGTTCGCGCTGGATGCGCGTGACGTACAGCACGTCGAGGTTCGGGAGGACGGCGTCGAGGGATTCGTGTTCCTGTACCTGTGCGCCCGCCTCATGGAGGTCGTAGCGTACCGACCGCGGCAGCCGCAGACTCTCCGGGCTGACGAAGTGCTGGCGGACGTCGAAGTTCGTGAGCGCGTGCGCCAGCGAATGCACCGTCCGGCCGTACTTCAGGTCGCCCATGATGCCGATGGAGATGTCGTCGAGGCCCGCGTGCTCGCGAATCGTGTAGAGGTCCAGCAGCGTCTGACTCGGGTGGTGGCCGGCGCCGTCGCCCGCGTTCACGACGGGGACGTCGACGTGCTCGCTGGCCATCTTCGCAGCGCCCTGCTTGGGGTGGCGGAGCACGATGCCGTCGGCGTACCCTTCGACGACGCGGACGGTGTCGGCCAGCGACTCGCCCTTCTTCACCGACGAGGACTCCACGGAGCCCATGTCGACGACGTCCCCGCCGAGGCGTTTCGCGGCCGTCTCGAAGCTCATCTTCGTGCGCGTGCTCGGCTCGAAGAAGCACAGCGCGAGCAGCTCGTCGGCGTACCGCTCGCCGGCGGCCGCCGGGTTGTCGTCGAAAGCCGCCGCCCTGTCGAGGACCGTCTCGATGTCGGCCCGCGAGAGCTGTTTGGCGGTGAGGAGGTGGTCGTGACGCATCGGTTCAGTACGCGACCCCCGGGAGCGTAAAGCTCCCGGAGCGCACCGGCCTCCGGGATGTGCCACCGCGCCCCATCCGCGGCCCGATGTTCAAGTACAAAGCCGGGACCAATCACTCGCGTGCTGGCAGTCGTGGGCGGCAAGGGCGGCAGCGGGAAGACCACTACCGCGCTCGGTCTCGCGAGTGCGCTCGTCGAGCGGCGGCGCCGCCCCCTCGTCGTGGACTGCGACCTCGACGCGCCGAACCTCCATCTGCGTGCGGGCGTTCCGCGGGACCCCGGTGTCGACGCCCCGAATCCGACCGCGGCCAGCCACGAATCGACCACAGTTCCGGGCGTCGACGTTCTCCCGGTAGGTGACGCGAACGGCGGCGACCTCACCGCAGCTCTCGACGCGCTCCCCGATTCACGTCCCACCATCTTGGACTGTCCCGCAGGCGCTAGCGAAGCCGTGGTCCGCCCGCTGCGCGCGGCCGATGGCTGTATCGTCGTCGCGACTGACAGCCGGGAAGGCATCGAGGACGCCGTCAAAACCGCGGCGATGGCGCGCGCAGTCGGAACGCCAGTCCGTGCCGTCAGCGTCACTCGCTCGGTCACCGCCCCGACTGGGCTCGGGGACGTGATAGCCACCGCTACTGTGCCGAGTCCCGACGCCGCAGCGCCGCTCGAAGCACCGGAGACGGCCGCAGCGTACGCGACGCTCGCCGACCACGTCGAGCCAAATACTTAACCTGCGTCCGTCCCCTACAGTGGAATTATGCGCGAGCGGCTCTCCACCGGTGTGGACGTCCTTGACCGGGAGCTCGGCGGCGGCGTGCCAGCCGGAACGGTGGTCGCCTACGAGGCGCCACCCGCCAGCCAGGGAGAGCTACTGCTGTACGAACTCACGCGCCCGCGCCCCACACTCTACCTCACCACGAACCGCACCGAGCAGGCCGTCCGGGACGCCTTCGACGCGACGGATGCGCCCACGGGCGACCCCGAAGTCGGCTACATCCCGGGCGCCGACGCCATCGAGAACGCACGCCGTGCGTTCCGCAGCGTCCCCCCGGAGTCGACGGTCATCATCGACCCCGCGGACGCGCTGGAGCGCGCCGACCGCGGGCGCTACGAGAACTTCCTCAACGAACTCGGCAACCACATGCGCAACGTCGGCGGCATCGCCGTCCTGCACTGTCTGGACACCGACAACGACGCCGAACTCCGCGGCACCACCGAACACATGGCCGACGTCGTGTTCAAACTGCGCGTCGAGGAGGCCAACGACGAAGTCGAGACCCGCCTCACCGTCCCGAAGTTCCGCGGCGGCAACGCCCTGGACTCCTCGATAAAGCTGAACCTCGGCGAACGCGTCCAGGTCGACACCAGCCGCGACATCGCGTGACGAGACTCCGAGCTATCGGGTCGTGCGGTACTTTGCTGCGATAAAAGTAGGCCGAGCGGCCGGAATCGGGAGTCTGCGTTAGGCTTCGTCTTCGTCGATGTCGAGCTCTTCGACGATTTCGTCGGCGTCGACGTCGGCGTCCTCGAGGGCTTCCTCGACGTCACCGAGCTCTTCGCCGCCGCCCATGCCACCCATGCCGCCCATCATACCGGGCATGCCAGCGGGCTGGCCGTCGATGATTTCCTGGACGATGACGCGGTCGATGTCCAGCATGTCGATGACCTGGTTCAGAATCTGGTCTTTGCCCATCATCCACTGCTGATTGAACTGGAGCTCGGGGGACTGCTCGATGTACAGCGTCTCCTTCTCGACGGTTTCCGTTGTGGTCTCCGTCTCGCCCTCGTCGTTCTCCTCGGTGACTTCTTCCTCGACCTCGTCGGTCTCGAGGTGCATGTCGAGGTCGGCGTCGAAGTACATCTGGAGCAGGCCGCGGGCCTTCTCGACGGTGTCCTCGACCTGGTCGAGAATCTCGTACTCGTACTCGACGTCCTCGCCGGCGAGCGGGTGGTTGAAGTCGACGCGGGCGCGGCCGCCGATGACGGCTTCGACGTGGCCGTGCTCGCCGTCGATGTCGACGTGTGCGCCGGGGTAGCGCTCGTCCTCGGGGAGCTTGTTCGCGGAAACCGTGCGGACCTCGTCCTCGTCGTACTCGCCGAACGCCTGCTCGACGACGACTTCGCCGGTGTCACCGACTTCCTTGCCGATGAGGTCCTGCTCGACGTCCTCGAAGATGTGGCCCTCGCCGATGACGATGGTGCGCGGGGAGAACTCCTGCTCTTCGGTGTCGACGCCCTCTTCCTCGGCGACTTCCTCGTCGGTGGTGTCGACGAGTTCGCCGCTGTCGACCGTGTAGGCGGTGTAGGAGAGCTTAACGAAGTCCCCCTCCTGGAGTCCGTCCTGTTCTGTCTCGGATTCGTCGGCCGTCTCGGCCTCAGTTTCGTCGCTCATACCAGTACGCACTCCCGTTCCACCCTTAAGAATCACGTTTCGCGGCCGTCAGCGGCGTCGCCGGTGGCGCGGTCACCGATTTTCGGCTAATGTGACGAGGGCGTCGGCGTCCACCGAGAGCCACGCGGTGAGTCGGCGGTCGCTGTCGACGTTCGGCGGCGAGAGCGTGCAGCGGTCCGGCGTGTTCTGGTAGCGGACGACCGTCGCGTCGAGTGGCGTTGGGTCCGTATCGCCGCGCGACTGGGGGACACCACGGGAGCTGTCGGTGGACATCGTGAGTCGATTCGGGATTCTCGGGACCGCGGCATAACGCCTGCTAAGAGCCCCACGTAGCACTATTGAGCACTGTGAAACGCCGTGTTTTTCCGCGGTGGCTGCGAGGACTCGTGCATGTACGAAGTAGAGGTGAAGGTGCCGGCAGACCACGACGCGGTCCGCGCGGCGCTCGCGGACGTCGGCGCCGAGTGCGTCGGAACGGTGGTTCAAGCGGATACGTACTTCGACGCGCCACACCGCGACTTCGCGGAGACTGACGAAGCGTTGCGCGTGCGAAGGGTCGCAACTGCAGCCGAGCAATTCGAGCGCGACGCCGTCGAAGGCGGGCTCACGGCGACCATCAATGCGGTGCTCGACGGCGAGTCTCGGGACGAGGGTGAATCCCGCGTGACGTACAAGGGTCCGCTACTGGAGGCCGAGTCGAAGTCTCGCGAGGAGTTCGAGACGGCCGTCGGAAGCGGCGCGGAGATGCGCGAAATCCTCTCTCGACTCGGGTTCGACCCCGCCGCAACCGTTCGCAAGGTCCGCGAGACCCACCACGTCGACGATTTCGAGGTGCTGCTGGACGCCGTCGAGGGAGTCGGCGAATACGTCGAAGTCGAGACCGAAGTCGAGACCGACGGCGAGGTCGAAGCCGCGCGAGAAGATGCCTACGTTCTCCTTCGGCGTCTCGGCCTCGACCCCGACGACCAGATTCGGACGTCGTATCTCGGGCTCAAGCTCGCTGACGCCTAACTGAATATGCTTGAGAGGAATATTCTCTCTCCTCGTGCTTTTCGCAAGTTATAGAAGCGGAGCCGGGCAACACTTGCGTAATGACCGAGCGGAACATCCAAGTGCAGTCTCTCGACCGCGGGGCGGTCGAGGACGAAGAGGTCGAAATCGTCGAACGAAAAGGCCTCGGCCACCCAGACTCCATCTGCGACGGAATCGCCGAACACGTCTGCGAACGGCTCGCCCGCGAGTACCTCGACCGCGTCGGCGAAGTCCTCCACTTCAACACCGACGAGACGCAGCTCGTCGCTGGCACTGCCGCGCCCGCATTCGGCGGCGGCGAAGTCGTCGACCCAATCTACATTCTCGTCGTCGGGCGCGCCACCAGCCACTACGTCGACGATGACGGCACCGAGTACAACATCCCCGTCGAAGCCATCGCGCTGGAAGCAGCTCGCGACTACCTCCGCGAAACCCTCCCCAACATCGACCTCGAAACCGACGTCATCGTCGACGTCAAACTCGGCGAAGGCTCCGGTGACCTCCAGGAAGTGTTCGTCGAAGACGGCCCCGCCGTCCCGATGGCCAACGACACCAGTTTCGGCGTCGGCCACGCCCCGCTCACCGAAACCGAGCGCATCGTCTCCGAGACCGAGCAGTCACTGAACGGCGACTACGCCGAGGACAACCCCGCCATCGGCGAGGACGTCAAAGTCATGGGCAAGCGCGAAGGCGACCACATCGACCTCACCGTCGCCGCCGCGCTCGTCGACACCTACGTCCCCAACATGGAGGCCTACGAAGCCGAAATCGAAGCACTCCGCGAGTACGTCCACGACCTCGCCACCGACTACACCGACCGCGCCGTCACCGTCCACGTCAACACCGCCGACGACTACGAATCCGGCTCCATCTACCTCACCACGACGGGCACGAGCGCCGAACAGGGCGACGACGGCAGCGTCGGCCGCGGCAACCGTGCGAACGGCCTCATCACCCCGAACCGGTCGATGAGCATGGAAGCCACCTCCGGGAAGAACCCGGTCAACCACATCGGGAAAATCTACAATCTCGTCTCCACGGAAATCGCCGAGAGCATCGTCAACGAGGTGAGCGGCATCCGCGACCTCCGCGTCCGCCTGCTCTCCCAAATCGGCCGCCCCATCGACCAGCCCCACGTCGCCGACGTCCACGTCGTCACCGAAGACGGCCTTACCGTATCCGACGTCGAACCCGACATTCAGGAGATTGTTGACGCCGAACTCGCCGACATCACCGACATCACTCAGCGCATCATCGACGGCGAACTCGACACCTGCTCGAACGCACTTTTTGCTGTGGGAGGACGCCTTCGGCGCCCTCCCTGGCAAAAACTTGCGGAAAAAACACTCCTCCCTCACCCCGCGCTCTTTGAGCGCTCCGTTCAGTCGTCGGCCTCCACTCGCTCACTTCGTTCGCTCGTGGAGTGAATCGCGCGGCTTCGCCG
The DNA here is from genome assembly GCA_964229715.1 of Halobacterium sp. Classification (GTDB taxonomy): domain Archaea; phylum Halobacteriota; class Halobacteria; order Halobacteriales; family Halobacteriaceae; genus Halobacterium. The sequence goes on along the minus strand of CAXREU010000189.1, from coordinate 13,919 downwards.
CGCGAATGCTTGCTAGTTCCCGGCTGCGTAGGTTCAAGTACGAGAACGGGACCAACCCCGTGCGTGACGTAACAACTGGCGCGGGTCCGGCCGAGGCGGGAGCGTGGCGGGCCGGCTCGTGACGAGGCGCCACCTGCTCGAATCCACCCCGGTCTGCGAGTGTTCTGTCCGCCAGCAGGCGATAGGTGTTTACTGCCGGGTCGGCTTCTTCCTACCATGTTACCGCCCGGTGCGGACGCCGTCGTCGTCAGGCACGGCGACGTCGGCGTGAAGTCGAGTTCGGTGCAGTCCGACATGGAGCGCCGGCTCCGCGAGAACCTCGAAGCCATTCTCGACGACCGCGACATCCCGGGCGCAGTCGACCGTGAGTGGGGGCGACTGCTCGTCCGAACTCCCGAACCCGACGCTGCTGCCGACGCCGCCACGGACACGTTCGGCGTCGTCTCGGCGAGCCCTGCGCTCTCAGTCCCGTCCGAGATGCGCTCGATTCGTGGCGCGCTCGCGCTGACGGCGCGCGAGTGCTACGACGACGGCGCGTACGCTGTCGATGCCCGCCGCGTCGGCGACCACGAGTTCAGTAGCCACGACGTCAACCGCGAGGGCGGGGACGCCGTCTGGCATGCTGTCGAACAGGACGTCCGCCCGGAAGTCGACCTTGACGAGCCCGACGTCACGTTCTTCGTGGAGGTCCGGCAGGACGAGGCGTTCGTCTTCGTGGAGAAACGCGACGGGCCCGGCGGAATGCCTCTCGGTAGCCAGAAGCCGCTGGTCGCGCTCGTCTCCGGCGGCATCGATTCGCCGGTCGCGGCGTGGGAGGCGATGAAGCGCGGGTCTCCGGTCGTACCGTTGTACCTCGACCTCGGCCCGTACGGCGGCCCCGACCATCGCGCCCGTGCCGAGGAGACCGCGCGCCGACTCTCCGCGTACGCGCCGAACTTCGACCTCCAGTTGCGCGTCGCGCCCGCCGGTGACGCCGTCGAACGTCTCGGCGACGAAGTCGGCCGCACGCGCATGCTCTCCTACCGCCGCTTCATGTACCGGCTCGCCGAACAGCTCGCCGAGCAAGTCGGTGCCGTTGGCGTCGTCACCGGCGAGTCGCTGGGCCAGAAGTCCAGCCAGACCGCCGCAAACTTCGCGGTCGTCGACCGCGTCACTGACCTCCCGGTCCACCGGCCGCTGTTCGCGCTCGACAAACAGGAGATAATCGCTCGCGCCCGCGACATCGGTACCTACCGCGACTCCACGCTCGACGTCGGCTGCGAGCGGCTCGCGCCGAACCAACCGCTGACGTCCGCGTCGATGGAGAGCGTTCGCAAGGACGAACCCGGCGACCTCTTCGAGTGGGCCGAGGAGGCCGCCGACCGCATCGAGGTCTCCGGAGGGATGCCGGCGTGACGCGCGTCTGCATCGTTGGTAGCGACGACGTCGACCTCCGCACGGACCTGTTCGGGTACGAGACCGCACGGCGGGCGTTGGCGACCTACGACATTCAGTCGCCGTACGAGAACACGGTTGCCGTCGACACCGTGAGCCTCGGCGCCGCGGTGTCGCTGTTGAACGACCTGAACTGGTATCTCGTCCGCCTCGCCGAAGAGGCGTTCGTCCTCGAACCCTCGGTCACCGACGACGAGTGGCTCTCCCGCGGCCTCGCGGCGAAAGTTCGAGATGGCGACGTGCGTGCGCCGGAGACGGACGCGCGGCTGAAAGTCTACGGCGTCGAGGACGGCAGGCTCGTCGAGCCGATGTACGTCACGCGCGTGCAGGGCGAGCGTCCCGACTACGACCTGCGGGACGTCGAGGAGACGGTCGTCGTGCGCGTGACGGAAAACGAGTTCGAGGCGTAGTTAGGCGTCGAAGACGCCGGCGGAGAGGTAGCGTTCGCCGGAGTCCGGGAACACCGTGACGACCAGCGGGCAGTCGTCGTACTCGCTGCCGCCGTCGGCGAGCGCATCCTCGTCGAGACCGGCGTCCGCGAGGTCGCTGGCGTCGAACGCCGTCTCGGGGCAGTTCAGCCCGGGTTCGGCGATGCGCTCGGCGACGCGCTCGGCGGCGACGTAAGCGGCACCGCTGGACTGTCCGACGAGGATGCCCTGGTCTCGGGCGAGCTCGCGGGCGGTCGCTTCGGCGTCCTCGACGGCGACGGGTTCGACGCTGTCGACGAGGTCGAGATCGAGGAGGTCGCTGACGAAGCCCGGGCCCATTCCCTGGAAGTCGTCGTCGCCGGATTCGCCGGTGGAGAGCACGGCATTCTCCTCGGGTTCGACTGCGATGACCTCCATGTCGGGGTACTCCTCTTTGAGCCGCGTCGCGGTTCCCGTGATAGTGCCGCCGGTGCCGACGCCGGCGACGAACGCGTCGATTTCGCGGCCCTCGACCTGGTCGATGATTTCCTCGGCAGTCGTCCGGTAGTGCGCCCGCGGGTTTGCGGGATTCTCGAACTGGGAGACGCGGAACCCGCCGTCCTCGGCGGCGATGCGGTCGGCGCGCGCGTTGGCGGTTTCCATGTCGCCCTCGACGAGTTCGAGGTCCGCGCCGTACGCGCGGAGGAGACGGCGCCGCTCTTCGGACATCGACGCCGGCATTACGATGGTGAGGTCGTAGCCGCGCGCGGCGGCGACGACGGCGAGCCCGATGCCCGTGTTCCCGCTAGTGGCCTCCACGAGGCGGTCACCGGGCGAAACGTGCCCTTCGCGCTCGGCGGCCAGCACCATCTCTCGCGCGGGTCGGTCCTTCGCCGACCCACCGGGATTGAACGCCTCGAGTTTCGCCGCGACGGTCGCGCCCTCGGGAGCGGGGACGCGGACGAGCGGCGACCCGATGGCCTCGAGGATGCTGTCCTTCATTAGCCCCGTCTAGGCAGTCCCCCACTAAACGTGTGACGGGCCGCGACAGTCCCTGCCGCCTTCGACGCTCTAGCTAGGTCGTGTAGACGGTCGCCCAGCGTGGGCCGGCGCGCTCCGCGAAAAGTGCCCCGATAGCGGCGAGTGAGCCGCTCGCTGCGACGAGTCCGGCGGCGTACGTCGATGGAATCGTGCTTGTCGCGGTGGCGAACGCGACCAGCAGCACTGGGACGACGGGGATGGCGACGCCAGCAGTGAACAGCACGAATCGCCCGGTGTCGAAGAGGAACTTGTTCGGGTCGAAGCCCGCGAGCGCGACCGTGAGTCCGAACAGGTACAGTGAGAGGCTGCCGAGCAGTGATAGCCCGACAACGGCGTCCACCAGCGCTACGTCGTAGCCCACGAGCACGACGGCGTAGGCGGCTATCGCGGTGGGGAGCCCGGTCAGCAGGAACGCGGCGCGTTTCGCGCGGAACACCGCCGGGACGGACACCGGCAGTACGAGGTACTCGTCGATGCTGTCGAACTGAGTCAGCCAGTTGTACGTCGTGAACGCACTCAGCGAGAGGACGGTCCCGAAGAAGACGCCGGGCTTCGGCGCGACGCCGACGATGCGCGCGACGACGTCCACGAGGAACGCGGCAAGCGCGAGCAGAATCGCCGCGGAGACGACCGGCTTGAGGAGGCCGCCGCTGGACCGTGCAAGGTCCAGCAGCGTGCGCGCGACGAGGCCGTTCTCGTCGCGGATGGCGTCGGCGAGTGGCCCGAACTGGTTCTGTCGGGTTTCGGCGGGGTTGCGGTGCGTGGGGACGTAGACGGCGAGTGCAGCGGCGCCGACAGTTAGCGAGACGGCGAGTACGACGAGCGCGTGCAGGGCTTCCGTAGCGACGACGGCGTTCCACACTGCGGCGGTGTTCCCGGTGAACCAGACGGCGCCGACGCTGCTAGCGGCGAGAACGCTGAGTGCCCACGACGGAACGCCGCGCGTACGGGCCGCGATAGCCGCGAACGTAGCGACCATTCCGACCGCGAACGCAACCAGCAGCGACACCCACAGCGAGGCGAGTGCTGCGGGTGCGAGCGCGCCCGTCGCGGCCAGTGGCACGAAGCCCACGCAAATCGGCAACAGGAAGAAGGCCGCGTAGAAGCCGGCGTCTTTCACGAGAAACACGCCGAGGAGTCGGCGACGCGAGAGCGGCAGGTAGCCAGCCGTGGAGAGCAGCACCTCGGTTTCACCGAGCGCGCGCTCCAGCAGGTCGTCGCCGACGAGCCCGGCAGTTCCTGTGTAGAGCCCGAACGCGAGTGCGAGTACCCGCGTGCCGTCAGCGATTACGGTCGCGTCCGTGCCGGTGAACTGGAGCGCGGCGACCGTGGCCACGCTCGCGGCCGCGACGAAAACGGGGAGCGCGCCGAAGCGACGGCCACCGAACAAGGCCGCGTGCAGGCGGTGTTCCTCGCGCACCATCGCGCGGACCACCGTCCACGTCGTCGACGCCATCAGTGCCCCTCGCTCACCGGCGTGTCCCGCGGGTCGGCGCCCTCGACCGCGTCAAGGAACGCGTCGAGCAGGCCCCCCTCAGTTTCGGCGACGTCCTGCTCGGCGACGCTGCGGCCGTTCGTCACGATTCCCACTCGCGAGCAGATGTCCTCGGCGACGTCGATGTTGTGCGTCGAGAGGAACACCGCGTTGCCGTCCGCGGCGTACGACTGGAGGTAGCGTTTGACCTGCTCCTGAACGATGGGGTCGAGGTTCGCGAGCGGTTCGTCGATGATGACGACGTCTGGCTCGTGGACGAACACCTGCGTCAACATCACCTTCTGCTGTTGGCCGCGGGAGAGGTCCGCGCACAACGTGTCCAGCTTCGCCGCGAACCCGAGACGCTCGCTCCACTCCTCAACACGCTCTGTCACCGTCTCCTCGTCAAGGCCTCGGACACGCCCGACGAACTCGAAGAACTCCGCGGGCGTGAGGAAACTCGGCGGTGTCTGCTGCTCGGGAAGGATGCCGACTCGGCGCCGAGTCTCAACCGGCTCCCTGGCGGGGTCCGTATCGAGCACGTCCACGCGGCCGCTGTCCGGCCGGAGTTGCCCGGTCAGCATCTCGATAGTCGTCGTCTTCCCGGCGCCGTCCGGCCCGAGGAACCCGTACACCTCGCCGCGGTCGACGGCGAGGTCGAGTCCATCCACGGCCCGCACGTCCCCGTAGGCCTTCCGCAGGGAGTCGGCCTCGATGACACTCATTGTGGCGGACTGCGGCGCGCTCGCAAATGAGTCTGTGGGGCCGTCGCCGCGAGCGCGAGCCTTTTGCCCGCGCCACGCCAACGATCGGGTATGAGCCTGAGCACGATGGAGCCGAACCCGGCGTGGGACGCCAAATCTTACCCGGAGGTCGTAGAAGCGTTCGAGAACCTCGGCGACGACGTCACGGTTCACGTCTGGGGCGCGGACTGGTGCGGTGACTGCCGCAGCCAGCTTCCGGACTTCGCGGCCGCCCTGGAGGCCGCGGGCGTCGAGAACGTCGAACAGTACCCCGTCGAGCGCGAAGATGGTGAGAAGTACGGGCCGAAAGTCGAGGAATATGGCATCGAACTCATCCCGACCATCATCATCGAGCGCGACGGCGAGGAGCTCGCGCGCTTCGTCGAGGAGGAGCGCGTCTCGCCGGCAGTTTACCTTGCCGACCAGCTCTAAGCGCGGAACTCCGCGAGCCACTCCGCGATTTCTTCGGTTGTCGTCACGGGCGGCGAGCACGCGCGCCGGCAGACGTACGCCGCGGGCTCGCTGTCGACCGCACTGCGCTGCGCCCAAATCGGCGGCGCGGACGCCAGTTCGAGGTCGTCCAGCCACGCTTCGAGCGCAGCTTCGGTGGGCGGCCGCACGGTCAGCAGGCGGTGCGGGAGGTAAGCCTCCCCAATAGTTTCGCGCCACTCGTCCGGGAGCGCGTCAGCGGCGACTGTGACTTCCAGGAGGGCGTTCGCGTGCGTGTCCGCCGCGAGCGCGAGCGTCGCGTGGCTCGTTGGGGTAGTCTCGACGCGGCCGCCGTACCGTTCGAGCATCGCGCCCGCGGCGTCGCCGTAGCCTGCTTCGGGGTCGAATGCGTCCAGCGCGAGCAGCGTCTCTGCGGCGACGCCGACCGGCGACGGCGTCGGCCCGTCAGCGACGTCCTGCGAGCGAACGTTCACGTCCTCGACGGACTCGGGCGTCTGATAGAGTGCGCCGGTCTCGTCGTCGTAACACTCCTCGAGCAGCGCGTCCGCGAGATCGAGCGCGAACCCGAGGTGCGCGTGGTCGCCGGTCGCCTCGTAAGTCGCGAGCGCGCCCGCCGCGAGGTACGCGTAGTCCTCCGCATAGCCCACACCGGCGACGTCCCCATCTATCACGCGCCGTGCGAGCCTCTCGCCGTCCCACAGCGTCTCCCGGACGTACTCGACTGCGTCGGCGGCGCGCTCGCCGTACGATTCGTCGAGCGCGAGCCCGGCTTCCGCGTACGCTCGCGCCATCAGGCCGTTCCAGCCCGCGAGCACTTTCTCGTCGCGCGCCGGCCGCGGGCGGTCCTCGCGAGCGACTCGCAGACGCTCCGCTGCGGCGTCGAGTGCGCCCGCAATCTCGTCCTCGGAGCGCTCGAAGTCGTCCGCGAGCTCGGACAGTGACGCGGACACCGTGAGCACCGTCCGCCCGTCCTCGAAGTTCCCCGCGACGTCCACGCCGTAGCGCGCACAGAAGGCGTCAGTGAGGAAGTCCTCGGATTCGTCGGCGGGTGCCACGTCTGCGTACTCGTCGACTGCGTTCTCGACTTCCGCGGGCGTCCACACGTAGAACGCGCCCTCCTCGTGGTCTCCCTCGGGGTTCTCGGGCGGCGCGCTGCGGGCGTCCAGCGTCGCGTAGAATCCACCGTCGGGGTGGCCGAGTTCGCGGTCGACGAATTCCAGGGTTTCGTCGACGACCTCCGCGTAGCGTTCGTCGCCGAACAGCCGGTAGCCGTCGACGTACAGGTCCGCGAGCGCGGCCTGGTCGTACAGCATCTTCTCGAAGTGCGGGACCGTCCAGTCGGCGTCCGTGCAGTAGCGGTGGAAGCCGCCGCCGAGGTGGTCGAAGAGGCCGCCGCCGGCCATCGCGTCGAGCGCGTGCTGGGCGGCGTCGCCGTATCGAGTGTCCGCCGCGGATTTCCGGTCGTGTGCGCGCAGGAGCGCGCTCACCCGACTGGCGTGCGGGAACTTCGGCGCACGTCCGAAGCCGCCGTTGTCGCGGTCGGCGGCGCGGGCGAGTTCGTCTGCTGCGTCCAGCAGCGGGCTCTCGTCGCTGACGTCGACGGGGTCGGGCAGCGACTCCAGTTCGCCCCGGGCGGTGCTCATCCACTGGTCGGCGCGCTCTTCGAGCTCTTCGCGGTTCTGTGCCCACTCTTTCGCGACGCGTTTGGTCAGCGGAAGGAAGCCGGGTTGGTTGCGCTTGGCCTCCTTCGGGAAGTACGTCCCGACGTAGAACGGCTCCTTCTCGGGCGTGAGGAACGCCGACAGCGGCCAGCCGCCGCCACCGCGGACGGCCTGGCAGACGGTCATGTACAGCGAGTCGACGTCCGGGCGCTCCTCGCGGTCGACCTTGATGGGGACAAAGTACTCGTTCAGTACTTCGGCGACCTCGGGGTCGGAGAAGGACTCCTCCTCCATGACGTGACACCAGTGGCAGGCCGAGTAGCCGATGGAGAGGAAGATGGGGACGTCGCGCTCGCGGGCGGCCTCGAAGGCCGTTTCGTCCCACGGCTGCCAGTTCACGGGGTTGTCGGCGTGCTGGCGGAGATAGGGGCTCGCGGTTTCGTCGAGCCGGTTCCGCGCAGTGGGGTCGGTCATGGGTGAGTCTCGGGACCGCGTGCGGGTAAATCCCCCGTGCCACCCTACCGTGAACCGATTTCGGTGTCGACGGAGAGGCCGTGGCGGGCTGCTATCCACGCGAGTGTCAGCGGAATCGAGAGCGCGAGCCAGCCGACTGTGAGGGAGCCGGTGGCGCCGAGCATGGCGTCCGGCCCGGTCTCCGCGAGGCGGACGAACGAGGGAACGCCTGCAGCGCCGCCGAGATTGAAGCCGGCGTTGACGGCGGCGTCTACCGCGAAATGGAAGCCGAGCGCGAACCCGAGTTCGCCCGTAAGCACGTATGCGAGCCCGGGCACGGAACCGACGACGACCCAGAGGAGAATCGACGCCGGGGTCGGCGCCTGATTCAGGTGGAGGAGACCGAACACGAGCGACACGACCGCCCACGCGACGACAACGGCGGTCCGCGAACCCACCCACCGCCGGAACCCCTCGGCGGCGTTCGTGAGGAACAGCGCACGGAACGCTACTTCCTCCCAGACTGCGACGCCGGCGAACGCGACGACGAACGCCGCGACGGCGGGGATGAACGAGCCGTTCGGGAAGTACGCGACTGCGGTCACGTCGAGCCAGCCCAGCGCGACGCCGGTCGCGACGCTCCCAACGACGACGCCTCCAGCCACGAGCACACCGCCCGCGAGGTCGACCAGCCAATCGCGACCCACTCGGAGTCCGTACTCCTCGAGTCGGCGGTGGTCGACGTAGCGCGCCCACGCCACGAGGAAGACGACAGCGAGGACGGCCTGCGTGACTTGTGTAGCGGCCAGCCCGTACGGCTGGTTTGTGCCACCGAGCAAGGCGGAGAGCCCGACGAAGGTCACCATCAGGACGACGACCGGAATGACGGCGCGTAGCCCTGCTCGTAGGGGGCCCTGGGTTCGTTGGCGGACGATGCGTTGTGTGCGCGACGCCAGCGACATACGCAATTCGACGTGAACCACCGTGAAATAGGGTCGCAGTATCGCGATACAGTAAGTAATTTGACTCCTCGCCGGCGGCGTGCTGGCATGGACGCCTTCGCACTGCTCGCGGACGAGACGCGTGCCGGCATCCTGCGCGCGCTCGCGGCTCACCGCCGCGAGTCCCCCGAAGAGGGGCTGGCGTTCTCGGAGCTCCGCGAGCGCGTCGGCACCCGCGATTCAGGGAACTTCAACCACCACCTCGGAAAACTCACCGGGCGGTTCGTGGCCGACACGCCCTCAGGCTACCAGCTCACGCCCGCCGGCACGCGCCTCGCAGCGCTTGTCGCGGCGGGCTTCGAGTCATCCGACTCCCCGTCAGCCGAGCGCATCGACGGTGCTTGCCCCGATTGCGAGTCGCCACTGTTCGTCTCCTACGAGGACGGCGTCGTCACCGTGGCCTGCGAGAACGACCACTTGCTCCCGCGTGCGCTCGTGCAGCCGCCGGCAGCGGACCGGGATGCCGAGGGGCTGGCCGCGGTTGCGTCCCTGAGCGCGCTCCAGACCGCGGAATGTGTCGCCGACGGCGTCTGCTCGGTCTGCGACGGCGTCGCCGAAACGGAACTCACTCGCACCGGTCACGAGGCGCTGCCGTTCGCCTACGTGAGTACCTGCACGGTCTGCGACACGCCGATGACGGTTCCACCGGGACTCGTGCTCGCGCGCCACGCCGCCGTGGTGTCGTTCTGGCACGAGCGTGGGGTCGACGCATTTGAGACCCCAGTTTGGGACCTCCCCGTCTGGAACCACGCGACCGAGCGCGTCGTCGAGGAAACCCCGCTCGTTCTCGACGTGACGCTCTCCCTCGACGGCGACGAACTCGAGGTGCGCCTCGGCGCTGACGCGACTGCCACACTCAGAAAGTAACCACGAGCTTGCACACATATTGCTGTATGTAGCGTAACGTTTACACTCACGTGTACAGTCGTTCGGGGTATGACCGAACGAGTCCTACTGGTCGGTGGCGGCGGCCGGGAGCACGCCATCGCCGACGAACTCGCGGACGACTGCGAACTGTACGCCGCCGCGGGCAACCGAAACCCCGGAATCGACGAGTTGGCAGACGGCTTCCGCGAGCTCGACACCGAAGACACTGACGCCGTCGTCGACTACGCGCTTGCCGTCGACGCGACGCTCGCCGTCGTCGGCCCGGAGGGACCGCTGGCGGCTGGCGTCGTGGACGCGCTCGACGACGAGGACATCTACGCGTTCGGCCCGAAGCAGGCCGACGCCCGCATCGAGACGGACAAGACGTTCCAGCGGGAGTTCATGGCCGAACACGACGTCCCCGGCCAGGCCGACTTCGAGACGTTCGACGACTCGGACGCGGCAGCAGACTACGTGGAATCGGTCGAAGGTGACGTCGCCGTCAAACCCGCCGGTCTCACGGGCGGCAAGGGCGTCCGCGTCACCGGCGACCAAGTCTCCAAGCAGGAGGCCGCCGACTACGTGCGCTCGGCCGACCACGACGAGTGGGTCGTCGAAGAGCGCCTCGTCGGCGAGGAAGTCACCGTGCAGGCGTTCGTCGCGAACCGCGACGTCCGCCCCACGCCGGTCGCGCACGACCACGGTCGCGCGCTCGAAGGCGACGAGGGCGCGAACACCGGCGGCATGGGTAGCTACACGGGCCCGGACTGGACGCTCCCGTTCGTCACCGACGACGAGTACGAGGCCTGCGTGGACACCCTGGAAGCCATCGTCGACGCACTTCCCTCCTATCGCGGGATTCTCTACGGCCAGTTCATGCTCACCAGCGACGGCCCGAAAGTCGTCGAGTTCAACGCGCGCTTCGGCGACCCCGAAGCGCTGAACACGCTCCCGACGATGGAAACGCCGCTGCTCGACGTGCTCACGGCCGCCCGCGACGACGACCCGCTCCCGGACCCCGAGTTCGCGGACGTCGCGACCGTCTGCAAGTACGTCGTCCCCGAGGGCTACCCGACGAACCCCGAGGGCGGCACCCGCGTCACCATCGACGCCGACGACCTCGGCGACGCCAAACTGTTCTACGCGAGCGTCGACGCCCGCGACGACGGCATCTACACGACGACCTCGCGGTCGTACGCCGTCGTCGGGTTCGGCTCCTCAATTCCCGACGCCGAAGCTGAAGCCAGCGCCGCGCTCGGCGACCTCCCCGAGGGGCTGCGCGTGCGCCGCGACATCGGCACGAAGGAACTCCTCCAGGAGCGCATCGACCACATGAACGCCGTCCACGGCGAGTAACGTTCGGCGCGCTGCACTCGAACAGCCACCTGGTTCTTTAAGACTACCCCGCGTAGTCACTGGTATGTCGAGCGAAGAAGTCACGCGACTGCTGCGGAAGGCGTACGGCGACGAAATCGAGACAGTCATGAACTACATGACGAACTCGATAGTACTGGACGGCGTGCGCGCCGAGGAAATCAAAGAGTCCCTCCAGGTGGACATTCAGGAGGAGCTCGGGCACGCCGAACAGCTCGGCGAACGCCTCAAACAGCTCGACGAACAGCCGCCCGCATCCGCCGAGTTCGAAGCCCACCAGCACTCTCTCCAGCCCCCGGAGGACACCACCGACGTTCTGTCGGTCATCGACGGCGTGCTCGACGCCGAGGAGGACGCCATCGACACGTACCGCGACCTCATCAACGCCGCGAAGGACGCCGACGACCCCGTCACGGAGGACCTCGCGGTGACGATTCTCGCCGACGAGGAGGCTCACCGCACGGAGTTCCGTGGCTACCGCAAGGAGTACCGCTCGGACTAGCTCGTTTCGCGCTCTTTTTGCCGACGCCGACGCGTAACTACTGCCATGAACGTCGCTTTCGTCGTCGCCGCGACGCTGACCGGCATCGCCGTCGGCGTGGTGTTCGCGTCTCTCCGCATCCCGATTCCCGCACCGCCGTCGCTGGCGGGCGTCATGGGCATCGTCGGCATCTGGCTCGGTTACCGACTCGTGAAGCACTTCGGGTTCGGCTTCGACCTGCTGGACGCGCTCGGCGTATGACATCCTCCCCGGCGTGAACGCCGGAGTTTCCTCGCGCTGGGGGTATCGCTTACCGGCCCACGGAGGCAACTTGCGGGTTCGTATGCTCCTCGTTGGGAACTGAGCGTGGCGACTCTGACCAGTGATGGTCGTCCCACTTGAGGCATACAGGCCGTGCCATCGACCGTGTTACCGTTGTCTGCCGTCTCAAGAACGTCTCTGACGCCACGAGGTCAGCGTGACCCTCGAATCCACACGGGCACGTCATCGTGTCTCTATGGCGCGTCGTCCGGTCGGTCGAACCACAGTTCGGACACTCTTGACTTGTCCACGCCTCAGATCGAACCTCGACAGAGATACCGTATTCTTCGGCGGTACACGCCAACCGGTTCACGAACGCTCTGAACGCCCAGAAATTGTGCGTCTTCGCGTTCGCCTCCACTGACCAGTGTGTGTCGAGAACATCCGTGAGTGTCCCAACGTACACCGTTGCTACACCTTCATCGTAGAGACGTTCGATGAGGTCACAAGCAAGTGCGTCCTGCGCGTGGTCACGTCGCTTGGTACGTCGGTCGTACAGGCGTCGGATGCGATGACTGCTGTACCGACCGTCCTCCAAGAGCGACTGCAACCGGGCGATTTCTCGCGTCGTTTCGTGGAACCGCTCGAACAAGTCACGCCCTTCGTACAGTAGTTGCGTGCCGGTTGTGGTCGTACAGGCGACGAGGTTGTTCGCACCGATATCCAGAGCGGCTTCTTCTGAAGCCAGTGGGTGTGCCAGTCGAGAATCATCAACGGTGACTGGCTGAAAGGCCCTGAATTTCTGTGCTTGCTCGTCGTAGAACAACTCCAACCGACCCTGCTTCTCGTACTCCTGCCAGTTGGGTTCGCCCCGGACTTCGAGTCGCAGGCGTTCGCGGTATCCAAGCCCGTACTCGTCTTTCAGGTCTTTTCCGACGAGGATTTCGAGGCGAGAGTATTCACCCCACTCAACGGAGTACGACGTGTTGCGAATGTACGTCCGGAGTTCGCGTCCATCTTCCGAGTTGCCCCAGAATCCGGGCTTGCCGTTAGCTTCGCCCTTCTCCTTGAGCGCGAAGAACGACTTCCATGCTTCGCGGTTCTTGCGTTCGATTTGCTGAACCGTCGAAGCACCGAGCGTCCCGCCATAGCGACCACGATACTCGCTGACCTCCCACACGTCTCCGTCGGGGTCAGCGTAGTGTTCGCGGCGCTCATAGTTGATTTCGTTCCAGAGAGCGGCAGAAGCGTCCAACAGGCGTCGAAGCAACTCCTCGTCCTCCTTGGACTGGGGAATCACATCGAACGTGTTGGTCCGCTTCATCAACTACTGATTGCATCGGAACACACATAAAGATGTGGTTTATGTGTTACTGTATGGTCGAAGTACGAATCGAGTTCGACGACGAAGAACAGTACAAGCGGTTGAAGGAATTGAAGAAGCACCGTGGGTTGACATGGAAAGGGTTGCTCCTCGAAGGCGAGAAGAAAGTCAGAGAAGATATCCCAGAATAAGCGCTGAACGTAGATTGTGAAGTGGAGTGCCGGATTTACGCCCGCCCCAAACGCCGGGGGACTCTCTCCTTGATTCAGGTAGCTGTCGGGCGCGCGTTTTCGCCAATAACGGGTCGCAGAAACGGAGTGGCCGTCAGTACGACCGGACTTTCGGCTCGTAGGTCTGCTCGTCGCCTTCGAGGATGACCGGCCGGTACCAGAGTTCGGGCTTGCCGTCGTTCCACGAGACGAGCGTGTGCTTGAGGTACTCGTCGTCCTTGCGCTCCTGGTGTTCTTTCCGCCAGTGCGCGCCACGGAACTCGTCGCGGGCGAGCGCGCCCATCGTGATGGCTTCCGCGACGTCCAGCAGGTTCCGCGTCTCGATGGTGTGCTGGAGGTCGGTGTTGAACGTCCGGGACTTGTCCGCGACGTAGACGTCCTGGTAGCGTTCGCGAGCGTCCTGGATGTCGGCAAGCGCCTGCTTCAGGCTCCCTTCCTCCCGGAACACGTTGACGTTCTCCGTCATCGACTTCTGTAGGTCCGCGCGCACGTCGGCGTGGTTGACGCCGTCCTCGCGTTCGAGCAGCGTCTCGATGCGGTCGCGCTCGTCATCGGCAGTCGATTCGACGACCGCTTCGGGGTCGCTGTCCGGGTTCTCGACGGCGCCGCCGTCGGCAGCGGCTTCCGTCGTACCGGGCTCGCCGACGGGGACGCCGAGGTCTTCGCGCTCGGCGTCCGGGTCGGGCCCGGGCTGAATCTTCGGCTCGGGCATGTCCGC
>CAXREU010000188.1:0-4331 GCA_964229715.1 Halobacterium sp. | reverse complement strand
CTCCGAGCGGGACCGCGAGCCGCCTCGCCGTCGCCGGAGCCGCCGCAGTCGTCGCCGTCGCGCTCCCGCCGCTCGCCGCGCGCTTCGGCCCCGTGCGAGAGCCGACAGCCGCCGAAGCCGCCGTCGTTCCCGCGTGCGCCGACGGCCTGCGCGTGCGCGTCGTCGAGACTGGCAATCACCCGGTCGCAAACGCCGTCGCCGCGGGCGTGCTGCCCGGCTCCCGGTACGTGTTCGTCACGGACGCGCTGTTCCGGACGCTCGACGCCGAGGCTACCACCGCCGTCGTGGCTCACGAGGTCGGCCACCACCGCCGCGGCCACGTCGTCGCGCGCTTCCTCGCTACCGGACTCGCGCTCGCGCCCGTCTTCCTCGTCGCAAACGGCGTCGTCGACGCGTTCGTGCCCGCAGTCGCGCTCTCGTTCGCGCTGCTGCTCGCGGTCGGCCCGCTGGTACGGTGGACGGAGTTCGACGCGGACGCGTACGCCGCCGGCCGCGTCGGCGACGGCGCGATGGAGCGGGCGCTCGCCACGCTCGCCGACCGCGGGCTCGTCCCCACGGACCGCTCCCGGCTCGCGCGCCTGTTCTCGTTCCACCCCGCAGTCGGCCGTCGCCGCAGCCGGCTCCAGTGACCCAACCGTTTTCCTGATTCCCCGCGAGGTGCCACCGTGGACTTCGACCGCCGACGCGTCGCGTTCCGGGTCGTCGTCGCCGTCGCCATCGCCGCCCTGCTGGTCACCGGCGTCGGCTGGGACCGCGTACTCCGGAACCTCCGCGACGCCGACCTCGCTGTCTACGCGTTCGCGCCGCTAGGCGCCGCGCTCGCGCTGCTCGCGGGAGGCGAGGGCACGCGGGTCGCACTCGGCTTCCCCGTGTGGAGCGTCCGGGGTGCGCTCGCGCGGCGGGCGTTCTACGGCGCCGCCATCGTCCGGAACTTCCTCCCCGCGGGGAACGTCGGCGGCAGCGGGTTCGTCGCGTACACGGTCAGCCGCCACGGCGACGTCACCGTCAGCGAAGCCATCGCGGGCGTCACCGGCTGGGAGTTCGTGATGATGGTCGCGTCCGCCGTCGTCGGCGGCGTCGGCGTGCTCGGCGTCGTCGTCGTCGCCGACCAGGACCCGGCGGGAACCGTCGAGCTGTTCGCGGCGTTCGCCGTGCTGCTCGCGGTCGTCGCCGCCGCCGGCGTCGCCCTCGTAGCGTACCGCGAGGCCGTCGCCGCCGCCGTCACCCGGCTCGCACTCGCGTTCGAACCCGTGCTGGCGCGCGTCGTTCCGCGTCACGACGCGCGCCTCGACGCCGAGCGCGTGCGCCGCGGCCTCGACGCGTTCTTCGCGACGCTGAGCCGACTCGCCGCGGACCGCTCGCGGTTCGTGACCGTGGTCGCCGCGGCCCACGCCGCGTGGCTCTGCTGGATGATTCCGCTGTTCGTCAGCCTGCTCGCGGTCGACGTGGTCGTGTCGCCCGCGGTCGTGATGGTCGCCGTGACGGTCTCGGGGTTCGCGCGCGCCGTCCCGCTGCCCGCGGGTATCGGGCCGGTGGACGTCGCGCTCGGCGGCGTGCTCGTCACGCTCACGCCGCACTCGCTTGGCGAACTCGCGTCCGCGCTCGTGCTCTATCGCTCCGGAATGTTGCTCGTGCAGGTGATGGCCGGCGGGCTCTCGCTGTGGACGCTGGACGTCGCGGCGACCGGTGAACTCGCCGACTAGATGACGCCCGTCCTCGTCGCGGCTTCGACGGCGGCGTCCTCGCTGATGCCCGACCCCAGAATCGTGTAGCGGTCCCGAATCTCGTGGGCGGACGTCAGCGCCTCCAGCACCTCCTCGTCGGTGACGCCGAGTTCGTCAGCGGTCGTCGGCGCGTCCAGACTCGCGAGCGCGTCCCGGACCGACCGCCACTGGCCCTGCTCGCCGGAGTGGAGGTACTCCGCGAGAATCGACCCGACGCCGACCTGGTGGCCGTGGAGGGCCTTCTCGGGCGCGATGCGGTCGAGCTGGTGGCTGAACAGGTGCTCGCTCCCCGACGCGGGCCGCGAGGAGCCCGCGATGGACATCGCGACTCCCGAGGAGACCAGCGCTTTCATCACCATCCACGCGGACTCCTCCAGCTCGGGCTTGATGGAGTCGGCGCTGTCCACGAGCATCTCGGCGGTCATCTGACTGAGCGCGCCCGCGTACTCGCTGTAGGGCACGTTCTGGAGGCGGTTCGCCAGCCGCCAGTCCTTCACGGCGGTGTAGTTGGAGATGATGTCCGCGCAGCCCGCGGTCGTCAACTCCCACGGCGCGTCCGCGATGACGCCCGTGTCCGCGACCACGGCGACCGGCGGCGCCGCCGCGACCGAGTGGCGGGTATCGCCCTCCGGCACTGACCCGCGCCCGGAGACGATGCCGTCGTGGCTCGCCGCCGTCGGCACGCTCACGAACCCGACGTTGAGGTGGTCGCTGGCCATCTTCGCGATGTCGATTGGCTTCCCGCCGCCGACGCCGACGAGGTAGCCGACCTCCATCCCGCGCGCGACGTCGAGCACGTCCTCGACGGCCTCGAACGTCGCCTCCTCCACGACGACGAGTTCGGGGTCGTCGCCCGCGGCCTCGAACTGCGCGACGATGCGGTCGGCGGCCACCTCTCGTGGCGTCTCGCTGGTGACGACCAGCGGCCGCCCGGTCAAGTGGGTCTCGACGACGACCTCCCGGGTCTGCGAGAGCACGTCGTGGCCGAGCACGACGCTCCGCGGGAGGCGTATCCACGTCGACTTCTCGCACAGGCCCACGCCTCGCCCGGGGACGAGTAAAAGTCTACTCGTCGCTGATTCGTGCGCTCGTGGCGCTTCAGACCGTGCCGAGCACGTCGAGGAGGCGCTCCTCGTCCTCGCGGTCGGGACCTTCCTCCTCGCCGGTGCGGCCGTGCTCGCGGTGGGCCTCGACGGTCTCCGCCATCGCCTCCTCGACGGGCGTGGACTCCCAGCCCAGTGCCTCGATTTTCGACGTGTCCAGCAGGTGCGGGTAGTCGCGGTACAGCGGGAAGTCCTCGAGGTCGAGGTCGACGATGTCGAGTTCGCGCGGGCTCGTGTACGCGCGCTCGACGTCCGTCCCGAGCGCGTCCGCAATCAGGTCGATGGTGCGGTCGAGCGTGACGGCGTTCCGGTCGCCGAGGTTGTACGCTTCGCCGGGTTCGCCTTCCTCGGCGACGAGGCGCATCCCGCGGGCGACGTCCTCGACGTAGACGCGCTGCCAGAGGTTCGTGCCGTCCCCGGGGACGACGACCTCGTCGTGCTCGGCGACGCGGTCCACCCAGTACGCGAGGCGCTCGGTGTAGTCGTGGGGGCCGTAGACTACCGTCGGCCGCACGCTCATCGCGTTCACGCCGCGCTCGGCCGCTTCGAAGACGATGCGGTCGCCGGCGGCCTTCCGCGGGCCGTACGTCGCCATCGAGTCGTCGGTCGCCTGCTCGGCCGTACAGCTCTCCAGTGCGGTCTCGCCCTCGCGCTTCGGAACGTCGTCCTCGGCGTACGCCGACCCGCTGGAGACGTAGACGTACGCGTCCACGCCGCCGAAGATGTCGATGGCGTGCTCGACCTCGCGGGGCTTGTACGCGACGCAGTCGAAGACGGCGTCCGGTTCGACCTCCCGCTTCGCGGTCAGCAGCGCCTTCCGGTCGGTGCGGTCGCCCTGCACGTGGTGGACGCGGTCGTCCTCCGCGAACGGGTCGTCGTGTTTCCCGCGGTTGAACGTCGTGACGCGGTAGTCGTGGGCGAGCAGTTCCTCCACGAGGTGGCGGCCGATGAAGCGCGTGCCGCCGACAACGAGCGCGGAATCCATACCGGAAGGTAGGGTGGCCGCCACAAAAGCGATGGCTATTCGGAAGTCAACGACGCGAGACGCACGGAAAATCGGGAGTTACGGCGTCAGTCGGCGCTGCCGGCGAGCGAGCCTTCGATTGCGCTTGCGGGCAGCGAGCGGCGCGCGTCCGCTTCCGGCCGCTCGTCGATGGCGTCACGGTAGGCGTCTGGCATGACGACCGCGAACTCCGAGACCGCGTCCTCCCAGCTCCCGAGCAGGTCGGCCGCACGGTCGCTGTCCGTGCGCGCGGCGTGGTTCTCCACGAGCCGGCGGATGGCGGACTCGTCGCGCTCCGAGAGGTCCCGGGAGACCGCGACCATCCCGGTGTTGCAGCGCTCCTCGAAGTCGCCGTCGGGGTCGTGGACGTACGCGACGCCGCCGGACATCCCCGCGGCGAAGTTCCGGCCGACGTCGCCGAGCACGACGACGATGCCGCCGGTCATGTACTCGCAGCCGTGGTCGCCGACGCCTTCGACGACCGCGTTCGCGCCCGAGTTC
>CAXREU010000187.1:0-16668 GCA_964229715.1 Halobacterium sp. | reverse complement strand
GGCCGCCAGCCGCCGTCTCACAGGCGGTCGCGTACTGCTCGCTGACGCCGCCGAGCTGTCCGACCGTGCCGTGGACGCCCTCGACGTCGCTGTTCAGAATCGTCGTGACGGCCTTCCCGTACGAGCTATCCCCGGACTGGTCGGCCTGCGCTTCGAGGCGCGCGTACTCCTCCTGCGCCGCGGAGAGGTCGTCCTCCACGTCCTCGAGGTCGTCCTGGCGCTCCCGTTTCTCCTGTTTGAGGTCCTCGACGACCTCCACGATTTGCTCGCGGTTGCGCTTCGCCTTCGCGAGTTCGTCCTCGAGGTCGTCCAGCACCGCGTCCAATTCGGGGAGGCGCTCGCGGGCGTCCTCGAGGTCGGACTTGGCCTCGTCGACGGCCTCCGAGCGGCGCTTTGCCTCGTCCAGCAGGCGGTCCTGCTCGCGCTGGAGGTCGTTGCGCTCGCTCTTCGCGTCCTCCAGCTGCTCTTTCTTCTCGGCGAGCTCGGCCTTCAGCTCGTCGAACGCCGTGTCCACGGATTCGATTTCCGCCGCCACGTCCGCGAGGTCGGATTCGCGCTGCTGGATGTCCGCCTTCACGGACGCCTTCTCGACTTTGAGGTCCTTGATGTCGCCTTCCAGCTCGTCGATTTGCTCCTGCTTGCGGTCGATTTCGACGAACGACTGCCGGCGCTCGTTCTCCGCGGCCTCGATGCGCTCCTCCGCGGCTTCGACCTTGTCCTCGAGCCGCGAGATGTCGCCTTTCACTTCCTCCCTCTCGCGCTTGATGGCGAGCTGTTCGTCCTCGCCCTTCCGCTCGATTTCCGCGTTCAGGTCTTCGAGGTCTTCCTCCAGGCGGAGGACGACGCCGCGGCGCTCGTCGAGTTCCTCCTGGAGCTCGTCGAGTTCGTCCTCGCGCTCCGTGATGTCCGTGCGCGTGCCGTCGAGGTCGTCGCGCTTCTCCTCGAGTTCGGCGGCCGTCGCGTAGCTCTCGTACTCCGGTTTCTCGTCGCGGAGGCCCTGGTACTCGAGCGCGGTCTCGCGCTCGTCTTCGAGCTGTTCGAGGCGCTCGCGCTTCTCGTCGATGCGCAGGTCCGCCTCGTTGATGCGCTCCTCGACGACCTCCAGCTCCGCGTAGGCGTCCTCCTTCTTCGCGTCGAACTCGGCGACGCCCGCGATTTCGTCGACGATTTCGCGGCGCTCGCCCGGCGTCATGTTGATGATACCGGTGACGTCGCCCTGCATCACGACGTTGTACCCCTCGGGCGCGACGCCCGCCTGTGCGAGCAGGTCGCGGATGTCCGAGAGGTTCACTGAGCGGCCGTTCAGGTAGTAGTACGAGTAGTAGTTGTCGTCCGTGCGCTTTACGCGGCGCTTGACGGTAATCTTCTCGACGTCACCGACCTTCTCCGAGCCCGCGGCGGCCTCGACCTGCGAGCGCGGGAGCGTCCCGTCGCTGTTGTTCAGCACGACCTCGACGCTGGCCTCCTTCGGGCCGGCGGTCGCGTCCTCGCCCTCGTGGCTGGGGTTGTAGATGAGGTCCGTGAGCTTCTCCGCGCGCATCCCAGAGGTGCGCGCGAGCCCGAGCGCGAACAACACCGCGTCGATGATGTTCGACTTCCCGGAGCCGTTCGGCCCGCTAATCGTCGTGAAATCCTCGTAGAACGGGATGCGCGTCGTCCCGGCGAAGCTCTTGAAGTTCTCGAGGACGATTTCGTCGATGTACATGCTGGGGTGGGGAGCGGCCTACGCGACGATGATGTCGTCGAGGCCCGACTCCTCGTTGTCCTCTGCCTCGCCGTCCACAGGTTTAGTCGCTTCGTCTGCCTCGGTGTCGGCGTCGTCGTCGGGCTCGATGACGCCGCCCTCGCGGGATTCGCGGAGTTCCTCCGTGCTCGGCGTGCGGTCGAGTTCGGCTTCAAGCGTGCGGATGCGCTCGCTGGCGTCCACGAGCTCCTCGGTGAGGCCGCGGACGGTTGCCTCCAGCTCTTCGACGCGCTGCTCGAGTTCCTCGACATCGGTGTCGTCAGTCATACGTTCTGGACGGAGCGCGAGACGGATAAGTATAGGTCGGACGAGCGTCAGACAATTTCGGGCTGGCCGCGTGGCGCCGCCCGCGTGGGCCCTTCGTTAGTCCTAAGCGGGCGCCCCTCGAATCGTGGCGTAATGAGTACGCAGGCCGCCACGCAGGACCTCGCCCCGGTCATCGGCCTGGAGGTCCACGTGCAACTGGAAACGGACACCAAAATCTTCTGTGGGTGTTCGACCGACACCGGCGATGCGGAGCCGAACACGCACACGTGTCCGGTGTGTCTCGGGCTACCGGGCGCGCTCCCCGTGCTGAACGAGGGGGCCGTCGAGGCCGCCGTGAAACTCGGGAAGGCCATCGACGCGGCCATCCCCGAGCGCACCCGCTTCCACCGGAAGAACTACTTCTACCCCGACCTGCCGAAGGGGTTCCAGATTACGCAGTACGACGCCCCCATCTGCCAGGACGGCGAACTCGCGGTGACCGTCGAGGACGAGCGCCGCGAAATCGGCATCGAGCGCGCACACCTCGAGGAGGACCCGGGGAGCCTGCAGCACGTCGGCGGCAGCATCGACACCGCCGACTACACGCTCGTGGACTACAACCGCGCGGGCACGCCGCTGATGGAAATCGTCACGCGGCCGGACTTCCGGAGCGCCGACGAGGCGCGCGCGTTCCTCGCGAAGCTCACCGACGTCCTCGAGTACCTGGGCATCTTCGACGCGGAGCGCGACGGCAGCCTGCGCGTAGACGCCAACATCTCGATGGCCGACGCCGCGAAGCTGGCGGGCGGCATCAGCGACGAGGACCTCGAGGCCGCGAACCGCACCGAGGTGAAGAACATCTCCAGCCACAAGGGCGCACAGAAGGCGCTCTCCTACGAGATTACGCGCCAGCGAAACCAGATTCAGCGCGGCCGCGAGGTCGAACAGGAGACCCGCCACTGGGACGAGAGTCGGGGTATCACGGTGTCGATGCGCTCGAAGGAGGAGGAGAAGGACTACCGCTACTTCCGGGAGGCCGACATCCCCCCACTCGAAGTCTCGGACTGGAAAGAGCAGATTCCGATTCCGGAACTGCCGGACGCGCGCCGCGAGCGGTTCCGCGAGGAGTACGACCTCGGCGCCGAAACAGCCTCCAAACTCACGTCGCGGAAGGCCGTCGCGGACCTCTTCGAGGAACTCGCGGAAGAGTACGACTCCGGCCTGGCGGCGACGTGGGTTGCGGACAACATCCTCGGCGAACTCAACTACCGCGGGATGGAGGTCGGGGACATCACCGACCGCATCGACGAGTTCGCACGCCTCGTCGAACTCGTCGCCGAGGACGAGATCACGGCGAAGAACGCCGAAGAGGTCGTGCTGCGGGAGATGCTCGACGACGGCCGCGAGCCCGACGAGGTCGTGGAAGCTGAGAATCTCGGGAAGACCACGGGCGGCGAGGTCGAGGCGGCGGTCGCGGAAGCCATCGACGAGAACCCCGACGCCGTCGAGGACTACTACGCGGGCGAGGGGGGCGCGCTGAACTTCCTCGTCGGCCAGGTGATGCAGAAGACGGGCGGGAGCGCCGACCCCGGCCAGGTCAACGAACTGCTGCGCGAGCAGTTGGAGTAGCGACGCGCGCTGTCGGCACCGACACGGCTTTCTTCTCGCTTTTGTCACTCCCGGTATGGCGTACGAACTCCGCGAGACTCTCCCGACGCCCGAGCGCTTCCGGGAACTCCGCGCGGCCGCCGGGATGGCCGAGCGCTCCCGCGAGGGCGTCGAGCAAGGCCTCCCGAACTCCGTGTACGGCGTGACGATAGTCGAGCAATCCTCCGGCGAGACCGTGGGTATGGCGCGCATCGTCGGGGATGGCGGCTCGGTCTACCACATTTGCGACATGGCCGTCCACCCCGACCACCAGCGACAGGGTCTGGGCTCCCAGATGATGGACACGATAATGAGCTACGTCGACGAACACGCGTCGGAGAACGCGTACGTGAACCTGATGGCGGACGTCGACGGCTTCTACGAGCTTCGAAAATCGCAGTGCGATTTTCGAGAACGTCAGAACGCGTGTTCTGACGGCAGTGGGGCTTCGAGGAGACGCGGCCCGCGTCGAAGGGGATGTTCTACCGGGCGTAGCTACGCGGTGTCGAAGGCGTCGTGTTCAATGACGTAGAGCACGCCGATTGCCGCGAGCGTGAGGCCGCCCACCACGACGAGCGCGGCGTACGCGAGGTCGCCGGTTCCCGGCTGGTCGCCGAGCGTCGTGACGCCGGAGACGACCAGAGAGAGCCCGAGCGCGACGTTCCCGAGCCCCGAGAGCAGCGACCAGCGCACGCGGTCGGTGACGCCCGCGGCGAACATGAGGGCGCCCGCGAGCGCCATGAGCACCATCTGGATGGCGAGCAGCCCGTCGGGCGGGAACGTCGCTGCGAGCGCGACCGCGGCGAACGCGAACAGCGCCGCGCCGAGCCACTGGGTCAGCGTTTGTCGGTTCACAGTTGTCGTTCCGTCGTGCCGGCGGTTAGTCGTTGCGCGTGCTCGCACGCCGCGCGAGTACCCGCGCTCGGGAACGGGCGCGAGCGCGCCTTGCCCCGCCGCTTGCTTGCGGTTCTCGGTCCCGAAATCTTTACCCGCGGTAGCGGCGTATCAGTCTCCAAGACCACCTCGGCAGGTGGAGAGACACCGTGGAACTCATCGTCACAGAGAAGAACAACGCCGCGCGACGCATCGCCGACATCCTCTCGGAGGGAGGGGCAACCACCGACACGACTGCGGGCGTCAACGTCTACGAGTGGGGGGGCCGCCGCTGCATCGGGCTCTCCGGCCACGTCGTCGGCGTCGACTTCCCGCCCGAGTACTCCGACTGGCGGGACGTCGAACCCGCCGAACTCGTGCACGCCGACGTCGTCAAGGAGCCCACGCAGGAGGACATCGTGAACGCGCTCCAGCGCCTCGCCCGCGAGGCCGACAGCGTCGTCATCGCGACGGACTACGACCGCGAGGGCGAACTCATCGGGAAGGAGGCCTACGAACTCGTCCGCGAGGTCAACGAGGAGGCACCCATCCAGCGCGTCCGGTTCTCCTCGATTACGGACAACGAGGTCAAGTCCGCGTTCGCGGACCCCGACGACGTGGACTTCGACCTCGCCGCGGCGGGCGAAGCCCGCCAAATCATCGACCTCGTGTGGGGCGCCGCGCTCACGCGGTTCCTCTCGCTGTCCGCCCGGCAGATGGGCGAGGACTTCATCTCCGTGGGCCGCGTGCAGTCCCCGACGCTGAAGCTCATCGTGGACAAGGAGCGGGAAATCGAGGCGTTCGAGCCCGACGACTACTGGGAGCTGTTCGCCGACCTCGCCAAGGACGAAACCAAATTCGAGGCGCAGTACTTCTACGAGGGCGAGGACGGCACCGAGGAGGAACGCGTCTGGGACGAGGACGCCGCCGAGCGCGCGTTCTCGGTGCTCCGTGAGGCCGGCGAAGCGGTCGTGCAGTCGGTGTCGCGGCGCACCCGCAGCGACGACCCGCCGGCGCCGTTCAACACCACGCAGTTCATCCGCGCCGCCGGCTCGCTGGGGTACTCCGCGGGCCGCGCGATGAGCATCGCCGAGGACCTCTACACGGCGGGCTACATCACGTACCCGCGGACGGACAACACCGTCTACCCCGAGGACTTGGACGAGCGCGACCTGCTCGGGGAGTTCGAGCAGACCGTCTTCGGCGACGACGCCGAGATGCTGCTCGAACGGGACGACCTCTCGCCGACGGAGGGCGACGAGGAGACGACCGACCACCCACCGATTCACCCGACGCCGGACTTCCCCGACCGGAACAAGCTCTCCGAGGACGAGTGGGAGGTGTACGAGCTCGTCGTGCGGCGGTTCTTCGCAACCCTCGCCGAGCCCGCCGTCTGGGAGCACTTGCGCGTCGTCGCGGACGCCGACGGCGAGTCCCTGAAAGCGAACGGGAAGCGCCTCCTCGAAGAGGGCTACCACGCGGTCTACCCGTACTTCAACACGACCGAGAACTACGTGCCGGACGTCGACGAGGGCGAACACCTCGTCCTCACCGACCCTCGGATGGAGGCCAAGCAGACCCAGCCGCCGCGCCGGTACGGCCAGAGCCGGCTCATCGAGACGATGGAAGACATGGGCATCGGGACGAAGAGCACCCGCCACAACACCCTCGAGAAGCTCTACGACCGCGGCTACATCGAGGGCGACCCGCCGCGACCGACGACGCTGGCGAAGGCGGTCGTGGAGGCCGCCGAGGAGTACGCCGACCTCGTGGTCAGCGAGCAGATGACCAGCGAGCTGGAGGGCGACATGACCGCCATCGCGGACGGCGAGAAGTCCCTCGACGAGGTCACCGCGGAGTCCCGCGAGATTCTGGACCGCGTCTTCGACGAGCTCACCGACTCCCGCGAGGAAATCGGCGACCACCTCCGCGACTCCCTGAAGGCCGACAAGACGCTCGGGGAGTGCCCCGAGTGCGGCGACACGCTGCTCGTTCGGCGCTCACGCACGGGTTCGTACTTCGTCGGCTGCGACGGCTATCCCGAGTGTCGGTTCACGCTCCCGCTGCCTTCCACGGGCGAGCCGCTCGTCCTCGAGGAGACCTGCGACGAGCACGGGCTCCACGAGGTGAAGATGCTCGCGGGCCGGAATACGTTCGTCCATGGCTGCCCGCTCTGCGCGGCGGAGGAAGCCGAGGAGAGCGAGGACCGCGTCATCGGCGCGTGTCCGAAGTGTGGTGCCGAGGAGGGCGGTGAACTCGCCATCAAGCAGCTCCAGACCGGCAGCCGACTCGTCGGCTGCACGCGGTACCCGGATTGTGACTACTCGCTGCCGCTCCCGCGCCGCGGCGACATCGAGGTCACGGACACGTACTGCGACGAGCACGACCTCCCCGAGCTCGTCGTCCACGATAGCGACGACGAGGAACCGTGGGAGTTGGGTTGTCCCATCTGCAACTACGAGGAGTACCAACAGCGCCAGCGCAAGCAGGGCGTCGAGGCGCTGGACGGCATCGGTCCCGCGACGGCGGAGAAACTCGAAGAGGCGGGCATTGAGGACGTCGGCGACCTCGCAAGCGCGGACGCTGACGAAGTCGCCGAGACGGTGTCGGGTGTGAGCGCGGAGAACGTCCGCGAGTGGCAGGCCCAGGCGGACTAGCTCAGGTTCCGTCGAAGCCCTCGCCCCCGCAGACGGGGCAGTTCGGCTCGTTGCGCCCGTACCGAGCGCCACACAGTCCACACTCGTACTCTGTGGGCGCGTCCTCCACTCGTCGACGGAGCTCTTCGACGGCACTCATGACATGCGTTACCACACACCGAGAGGACAAATAGGTTTCGGGAACCAAATCGATTCCACAGTTTCTCGGGTGAACTGGGGTAACCACTCTCAGAATTCGATAAATGAACTATCTCTCTCGTTCTCGTGGACCGATTGTCTATCTCGGCTCGACGGCGATGCCGTCTGCGTCGAGCGCGCGGCGAAGCGGGTAAGTGGACGCCCGCGCAAGTAACTGGCGTGCGTCTCGACGACTACATCGAGGGTCTCCAGCCGGACGAGGACATCGAGCGCCGGCGCCTCGCGGACGAGAAGTCCTACGAAGTGCTGGACTACCTCGACGACGTCGAATCCGGGTTCGAGTCCGCCGTGCAGGGGGACACGCTCGTCGGCGCGACCGCGCCGTCGGTGTTCGTCGGGCGGTCGTCGTACCCGAACGTCTCTGCAGGGATTCTCTCGCCGGTCGCGGGCGGCGCCGACCCCGAGGAGTACGCGACCAGCGGCGAGTGGTACCAGCAGGGGCTGGACATCGACAACGTCCTCCAGTACCGGACGGGCCTGCTGAACTCGCGGCGCTCCGCGAACGTCAACGTCCACGACGTCTGGGACGGCTTCGTCGGCACGCAGCGCGAGGTCGCGATGGCCGACCGGCCCGTGGACGTCGAAATCGGGCTCTCGGACACGCCGGACTTCGACGCCAGCGAGTACACGAATCCCGCGGCGAACGCGCCCTCCGGCCCGAACGCCAGCGCCGAGTCCGCAGCGCTCACCGAGAACCCCCACGTGCCGCGGTACGTCGAAAAGACCCTGGAAGACGACGACTGGGCGGCGGAGGGCGCGATGACGTACCTCTACCGCCGCGGCTTCGACGTCTACGACATCAACCGCGTGCTCTCCGTGGGCGCGCTCGGGCAGGCCGACCACCGCCGCCTCGTCCCGACGCGGTGGTCGATTACGGCGGTCGACGACACGATTGGGCAGTTCCTCCGCGGGAAGATTCGGGACAACCCGAGCGTGAACCGCGTCACCGTCCACGTCAACGAGTACATGGGCAACCGCTACTGGGTGGTGCTCGCGCCCGGCTCGTGGGAGTACGAGCTCGTGGAGATGAAAGCGCCGGGCAGCATCTGGAACCCCGACCCCGCGGGCGACATCTGGATGGCGTCCGCGAGCGAGGGCTACGACGGGCGCTCGGGCTACGTGGACGAAACTGCGGGCGCGTACTACGCGTCCCGGCTTGGCGTGCTCGAACACCTCGACAGCATCGGCCGCCAGGCGAAGGCGCTTGTCCTCCGCGAGGTCAGCGACGACTACTGGGCGCCCGTCGGCGTCTGGCAGGTCCGCGAGAGCGTCCGGAACGCCTTCGACAACGAGCCCGGCGAGAGCCAGTCGTTCCACGGCGCCGTCCGGGAAGTCGTCGACCACCTCCCCGTCTCGCTGGGCGCGTTACGTCGCAAGTCCAGCATGGTTGCAGGCGTCCAGAGCGACCTCTCGGAGTTCTCGTAGTCCGCACCTCGGGGGACTCCTTTTATCCCGCTTCCGGGCGAACGTTATCCCGATGCTCCCCGCATTTGTCGGCGGCCTCCCCGGTGGCATGGAGTTCGCAATCATCTTCTTGAACGTCGTCATCATCGTCGCTATCGGCTACGTCGTCCTCAGCGTCGTTCGCGCCCTCGGCAGCTCCTCGCAGCGCGACCTCGAAGACCGCGTCGCCAACCTCGAAGGCCAAGTCGAGGTGCTCCGCGAGGAACTCCGGAAGCGCGACGACGAGTAGCCGGCCAGCGAGCCGCCGAGCGCCGCCACAGCCCCGGGATTTTTCGCCACTCACGACGAACGACCGTGCATGGATTCGGTCTCCACTGACTCAGGTGCGTCCTCGCCGTCCATCGACTCAGACGACGCGACCCCGTCCGGCTCGAAACGGCGCGCCGTCCTCGTCGCGTTCGGCGTCGCAGTTCTTGGGTTTCTCGTCGGTCTCGCCGTCTCGGTTGTACTGATGGGCGTCTGGGTCGCACTCGGCTTCGAGCTCACGACTGCCGCACTCCTTGTGCTCGGTCTCGTCGGCCTGCAAGGTCTCGGCTTCGGCTTGGTCGCGTACGCCTACATCCGATTCTCGGGACTCTCCTTCGACTTCGTGCCTGTCTCGGTACCGTCCCTCCGGGACGTTGGGTACGTGTTGGGCGGATACATCAGCGCGTTCGTCCTCGTGATTGTCGCGCTCGTTGCTGTCACGACCCTCTTCACGACCGAGCCGGCGACCAACGAGGGCGCGCAAGCCGCCGCGGAGAGCGGTTTGCTCGTCTGGATGATTCCCCTGTCACTGCTGCTCAGCGGACCGGGCGAGGAACTGTTGTTCCGCGGCATCATTCTGGGGTCGCTGCGCCGCCACTTCTCTGCCACCGGCGCCATCGTCCTCGCCACCGCGATGTTCGCGCCCGCCCACATCTTGTCGCTGTCCGGAAGCCTCCAGGCCGCCGCGCTCACCATCAGCGTCCTCTCCGTGCCGAGTCTCGTGTTCGGGTTCGTCTACGAACGCACGCGAAATCTCGCCGTCCCCGCGCTCTGTCATGGCCTCTACAACGCCACGCTGTTCGGCATTCAGGCGCTCGTTCCCACCGGTGGCGAAGGTGGAGCCAATCTACTCGCTCTGTTCGGCATCCTTCTGTAGGTTCGAGAACGCGTCCTCGACGTACTCGCCGGTTTCGGCGACGATTTCGTCCCACGCCTCGTCGTCGGGAGCCATCCCGAGCAGTCGCGCGATGCGCATGATGGAGACGTGGTAGACGCGCTGTCTGCCGGGTTCTTCCTGCCAGACGACGACGTTGCAGGGGAACAGCGCGCCAATCTTGTTGTCGCTGGCGTCAAGCGCTCGGTCGGCAACCTCGGGGTTGCACGCGCCCAGCACGTAGTAGGGGTCGCGGTCCGCATCCACTTTCTCGTTGAGGAGCTCCGACGGCGAGAACTCCGCGGGGAACCCGAAGCCCGCCTCGGCGAACGCCTCGCGAACGTGTTCGACGGCTTCCTCGTGGTCCATCGCCAGCACCGCCTGCTCCTCGCCGTACTCCTCGGGGTCGATGTCGCTGGGATCGATTGGCAGCATACCCAGTAGTCCGAGCGCCGCGAAAATAAAGTTCGGTGAGCCAGCAGTTTGCTCGCCCGCACTCGGACCGACTATTCGCCCCAGTCGAACGCCCCGCTCGGGCCGCCGTCGGTGGCCGCAGCACCCGTGTGGCCGTCGCTGTTCGCACCAGCATTCCCGTCTGTACTCCCGCCGGCGTCCTCCGGCACCTCGAACTCGTCGAGCAACGCGGCGAGTTCCTCCGTGCGGTCCGCCAGCGCCGTCATGCGGTCGGCGACGTCGTCAGTCGCTGCGGTCTGCTCGTCGGCCGCCTGCGCGACCGTCTCCGCCTCCGCCGCGGTCTCTTCGCTGACGCTGCCGACCTCGTTGACCATCCGCGCGACATCGCTCGTGGAGCTGGCGCCCTGGTCGGTCGCCGCCGAAATCTCCTGGACGGCGACGTTCACGTCAGCGACTTCGTCGACGATGGCGTCGAACTCGCGGAGCACTGCCTCGGCGTTCGCTATCTTCTCGTCGACCTCGTCGTTGACGTCGTCGATGGCGGCCACCGCCTCGTCGGCCTGCTCGGTCACCTCCGCGACGAGCGCGGAGATGTCGCCCGCCTGGTCGCTGGTCTCCGCCGCGAGCGCCTTCACCTCGTCCGCGACGACGGCGAACCCGTCGCCTTCGCCGCTGGTGTGTGCGGCCTCGATGGACGCGTTCAGCGCGAGCATGTTCGTCTCCTCGGCGATGTCCTCGATGACGCCGGTGATGCCGTCGATGCGGTCGACGGCGTCAGCCAGCGACGCCACCGTGTCCGCGACCGCGCGGCTCTGCTCGCGGAGGTCGTGGAGCTCCTCGATGGTCTCCTCGACCTGCTCGCGGCCCGCGTCCCCACGGTCGGCCGCGGATTGGGCGGTTTCGGCCACGTCGTCCGCACTCGCCGCGATTTCCTCGACGGACGCCGACAGCGTGTCCATCTCCGCGGCGATGTCGTTCAGGCGGTCGGTCTGCTGGGCGGCGCCCGCCGCGATTTCGTCCACGGAGCTGCTCACTTCCGCGCTGTGCTCGGCGACGTCCGCGACCTGGCGGTCGGTTGCCCGGGACGTTGCGAGCACGTCGTCGGCGAACGCTTGGATGTCCGCGACCGTGTCCGCCAGCGTTCCCACGAGCGCGTCGAAGTCCGCTACGACCTCGCGGTGTTCCGCGCCGACGTCCAGTTTCTCGGCGTCGACGGTCGTCGTCAGGTCACCGCGCTGGGCGGCCTCTGTCGCCGCAGACAGCGCGTCCACGAGCCGTTCGAGGCGCGCGGACTGCGCTTCGAGCTCGTCGGTCTTCGCCTCCACCTCGCGCGTGTGCGCTTCGAGACTGTCGGCCATCGACGCGATGCTGTCCCCGAACTCGCCGGGCACGTCCTCGTTGAGCGCGGGGTCGTCGAACTCCTGGCGTGCGAGCGCGTCGGCCTGCCGGGACGCCGCCGCGAGGTTCGCCTGCATCTCCTCGAACGACTCCACGAGGTTCGCGACTTCGTCGCGGCGGTCGCTGTCCGGTACGTCGACGGCCTCGAACTCGCCCGCGGCAATCTCGGAGGCCGCCGCGTCGAGCGCGACCAGCGGCTCTACGAAGTCGCGCTCGGCGACGAGGTACGTGTGGTAGAACGCGACCGCCGACAGCACCAGCATCGCCGCGACGCCCGCGACCTGTACCGTTCCGGCCGCGAACAGGGCGAACGCTCCCATCGCGACCGCACTCGCGAACTGCAGGCCGACCGCGGTCAGCATCTTCCGCTCAACCGACTCGTCCGCGCCGGCCAGCGCTATCGACCGCCAGAGCAGCGACTCGTAGGTCCCCCGGAGTGTCATGCCCGCGGCTTCGCGGGGACTCGTAAAAGGCAGCGACGGTGATTCCCAGAAGCTCGTAGCTCGCTACTCGGTCGGCACGGGACCGCTGCCGACGACCTCCCGGACGGCGTCCTCGAACTCGCGGCGCGTCTCGAAGTACGTGATGTCGACGCCTTCGAGGAGCGCTTCGAGCTTCTGGGGGCCGTCGGGCGTCCGGACGACCGAATCGCCCTCCTTGCGGGCGACCTCGCTCTTCTGCTGGGCCCACGTCAGTCGGGACGCCACGCGCGACAGCGGCGCGCCCTCGACCGGCTCGCCCTCGCCGAGTTCGACGGCGGGTTCCTCGTCCTCGTCGGTCTCGTCAGCCATATCCGGCGATTCGAGGGGGCGTGGATTCAACCTTTCGGAGCGTGGCCGAGCGCAGCGGGGCCACGTTACGGCGAGCGGGGAGCGTGTGACCGACCGTAGGGAGGGCACATACCGCCGAGCGGGGAACGAAGTGACCCGCGAGTAGAGCGACCCGCAGGCAGCGTGCTCGACCGAAGGGAGAGCACGTTGTGGCGAACGGCGACCGAAGGGAGCCGCGAGCAACGTGGCTGGCCACAGGACGACCCGACACCCAATCTCCCCTCGCCTGCGCCGTCGAACGTCTGACGTACTGTTTTTACCCTGCACGTCTAACGGGGACGCATGACCAGCCTGGGGGAGACCTACGACCGGCGCGCGGGCGAGGCCAGCCAGCGGCGCGTCTAACTCGGCACCGGCCTGTTCGCCGCGGGCGCGCTGCTCGTCGTCGTCGGGATTCTCGCCGGTGCGACGGGGCTCCTCATCAACAACGGGTTCGGCCCCTACGAGAGCCGCGAAATCGCGGGTATTCTCGCGGGTCTGGGCGTTCCCGCGGTGTTCGTCGGCATCTTCACCGTGCTCCCCGCGAGCCGCGTCCAGCGCGCCGCCGCGGCCGTCGGCGCCGGACTCGCAGTCCTCGGCGTGATGTTGTTCCGGGCGGCGTACCCGTACAACTGGTACACGCCCGGGACCGGCGTCCCGTCGACGGCGACGCTGGCGTTCGTGCTCGTCTACGCCGCCGGCATCATCACGACGTTCTGGTGTCTGTTCACCGCGGTCGCGACGTTCAAGACGCGCAACGACCCCGGCGGGACAGTGACGCTTACCGTCACGAAGGACGGCGAGACGCACACCGTCGAGGTGCCCGCCGACGACGTCGAGAGCGCCCGCGAGAAGCTCGCGTCCGGGAGCTTCGGCGGCGTCGGCGTCTTCGGCGGCGTCGAGGACCCCGACGAGCGCACTCGCGCGAACGCCTCCGAACCGAAGCCGTCGTCTCCAGCCACTCAGTCGGGGTCGACCACTGGTGCGTCGCCTTCTGTCTCGGACGGCGGCGCGAGCACCGACGACATCTCCTCGCCGCTCGACGGCGACGCCTCGCCGTCCGCAGGCGGCCCGACGCCGGACAAGTACTGCGGGAACTGCGAGCACTTCGAGTACGCGGGGAACGACGGCATGCAGCCGTACTGCGGGCTCTACGACGAGGAAATGGACGACATGGAAGCCTGCGAGTGGTGGGAGCGCAACGACCAGTAGTTACAGCGCTGCGAGCCGCGCTTCGACGCCGTCCCAGTGGCTCCCCTTCCAGAAGAACTGTCCGCAGTCCTCGCACTGCCAGACCGGCGAAGCGTCACCGGGTACGTACTCCGGGAGTTCGTTTCCTTCTCCGTCGACTTCGTGGAGTTCGCCGTTGCACGCGCCACAGCGCTCGCCCGGCGTCGGCGTCAGGTCCACACCTTCGTCGTCGAGTTCGCGGAGCTGGTCGTCGACGTCCTTGGACTCGAGGAGGATGCTCTCGGTCGCTCGCTCGGCAAGTTCGCGGTCCCGCGTGACGAGCACGCGGTCCTCGCGAGCCGCGAGGTCGCGAACCGCGTCGTCGGCCTCGATGCCACGGTCCAGACAGTACGCGGCGTCGTGCCCGCACATTCGCAGCATCGGCGCGAGACTGCCGAGCATCGCGTCGAGCAGTAGCTTCACGAGTCGAAGAACTCGCGGACGCCGCTCGCGTCCCGAGTGTTCAACACGTCGCCGGCTTCCGCCCAGCCGCGGCGCGCGGTGTGGACGCCGTACTCGATGTAATCGTACTCGCTGGTGGAGTGGGCGTCCGTGTTAATCGATATCGTCGCGCCCGCGCCGACGGCCGTCTGGACGACGCTCCCCCAGAGGTCGAGGCGGTGCGGGTTGCTGTTGACTTCCAGCGCTGTGCCGGCCTCGGCGGCAGCCTTGGCGAGCGCCTCGGGGTCGAACTCCATCGCCGGGCGGTCGTTGATGAGTCGCCCCGACGGGTGTCCGAGAATATCGACGTGTGGGTGTTCGACGGCCGCAATCAGGCGTTCGGTCTGGTCGCCGCCGTCCTCGCCGAGGCCGCTGTGCGGGCTCGCGACCACGACGTCGAGGTCCGCAAGCACGTCGTCGCTGACTTCGACGACGTCTCCGTCGGCGTCGATGTTCGCTTCGATGCCGTGGAAGACCGTGATATCCGTGTCCTCGCGGGCGGCCTCGATTTCGTCGACCTGCTCGCGGACGTCCGCGTCAGAGAGCCCGCTGTCGCCGAACACGCCCGGGCCCTCGGCGTGGTCCGTGATGGCGACGTAGTCGTGGCCGAACTCCGCGGCCCCGTCGACCATCTCGCGGACCGTGAGGTCGCCGTCCGACCAGTCCGAGTGCGCGTGCAAGTCGCCGCGCATGTCGCCTTCTTCGATGAGGGTAGGGAGGTCGCCGGCGGCCGCAGCGTCGACCTCGCCACGGTCCTCGCGCAGCTCCCGCGGAATCAACGGTAGGCCGAGCGCGCCGTAGACGGCTTCCTCGGTTTCGCTGGCGAGGCGCTCGCCCACGCGCTGGCCCGCGTCTGGGTCTTCCACGTCCGAGACGTCGAAGACGCCGTACTCGTTGACCTTCTTCTCCTGGCCGATGGCGTGGTTGCGCAGCGTGATGTTGTGGTCCTTGCTGCCCGTGAAGTACTGCAGCGCCGCCCCGAACTCCTCGTCGACGATCACCCGGAGGTCGATGCGGAGCTGGTTCGACCGCACGCTCGTCTTCGTCGGGCCCAGGTCGAGCGTCTCGTCCACGCGGTCCCACTCCGTCAGCGCCTCCCCGACCGTCTCGCCGGCGTCGCTGGCGACGAGCACGTCCACGTCGCCGATGGTCTCGCGCCACCGCCGCGTCGACCCCGCGACCTCCCCGCGCTCGACGGCGTCGAGGCCCGCGAGGAACGACCGCACGTCCTCCGCGATGGGGCGGCCGTTCCCGAGGAGTTCCCGTTCCTGGGCCTGCCGCGCGAACCCGATGTGGTCGAGGATGTTCTGCTCGGTCTTCGGTCCGAACCCCTCGACCGCCTGAATCTCGCCCGCCCGCGCCGCTTCCTCGATGTCGTCCAAGGTCTGCACGCCGAGCGCGTCGTAGAGCCGCTTGACGGTTTTCGGCCCGACCCCCTCGACGGACGTCAGCTGCTCGATGTCCACCGGGAGCTTCTCGCGCTCCTCCTCTAACTCCTCGATTTCGCCGGTCTCGACGTACTCCACGACCTTCGACGCGATGGACTCCCCGACCGCGTCGATTTGCTGGACTTCGTCCGCGCCCGCCGCCGCGAGGTCCTCGACGGCTTCCGGGTAGTCCCGGATGTTCGACGCCGCGCGCCGGTACGTGTTCGGCTTGTAGCCGACGTCCTGGGCCTCCAGCAGGTCGGCGTACTCCTCGAGCACGCTCGCGACCTCGTTGTTCCGGCTCATCGCTTGATGCCCTCCTCGTTGTCGTGGCCCAGCGCCTCCTTCAGGAACGAGAACCAGCGCTTCTTGTCCGCGCGCTCGCTCGCCTCGATTTCCGCCTCGATGCTCGTCGTCCCAAGCGATTCGAGCGCGTTCAGCGCGCGCTCGATGCCGATGATGGCGTTCACGAGCTCCTCGCCCTCCGCCCGCGTGATGTCCGCTTCTTCGAGGCGCTCGCGGCGCTGCATGCGCTCCCGCCGCAGCAGCTTCTTCGCTTCCTGGACGTCCTCGCGGCGCTCGGCCGGCACCGAATCGAGCTTCTTCACCTCGAAGACGAACTCACGCAACTCGAACTCCTCGCCCTGCATGTCGAGCGTGTCCGGAATCGACGCCCCCACCGTCGCGGCCTCCCGGTCGACGCGCTCGAGGAGCTGCTTCCGCTCGAACTCGCGCATACTCGTGTTACCGCCGGCTCCCGCAAAAGCCCCCCGGCTACTTCGACTCGAACTCGAACTATTCGGCTCTGGGTCTGCTCCCACCCAGGTATAGAAAGCCCCGAGGCTGTAGACTCGGTGCGCTCGCTGCGCGCTTCCCTCGCTACGCTCGGTCCAGTGCTTGCGTCGCGCGCCTTCGTCTACAGCCTCGCCCCGTTCAGTCCCACCCACGACCCGCTGACCGACCGGCTACGGGTGGGCCTGAAAGGGGCGGGGGGCGGGAC
>CAXREU010000186.1:0-3176 GCA_964229715.1 Halobacterium sp. | reverse complement strand
GAAGGCCCTCGACCTCGGCGTCCGGAACGTCTTCCTCCCGCGCGTCGAAACCGCCGCGGAGGTCGAAGCCGCCGTGAAGTCCGCGCGCTTCGAGTACGACGGCGACCCAGGGAACCGCGGGCTCGGGTCGCCGCGGGCGCGCCGCTGGGGGCTCGGCGAGGACTACGTCGCCCACGAGGACCGCGAGACGATGGTCGGGACGACCATCGAGACCCGGGAAGCCGTCGAGCACATCGACGAGATTCTCGC
This sequence comes from Halobacterium sp., assembly GCA_964229715.1. GTDB lineage: Archaea > Halobacteriota > Halobacteria > Halobacteriales > Halobacteriaceae > Halobacterium. Next base: position 2,927 of record CAXREU010000186.1, on the reverse strand, counting down.
CGTCCCCGAACTCGGCTTCGTCTTCCTCGGACCGCTGGACCTCTCAGTCGCGTACGGCCACCCCGGAGAACTCGACCACCCGGACGTCGAGGAGGCCGTCGAGGAGGTCCGCACAGCGGCCGTCGACGCCGGCGTCCCGGTCGGCGGGCTCGCGTTCGGGCTGGACGACGCCGCGGCGAAAGCCGAGAACGGCTACCAGATGCTGAACCTCGGAAGCACCACGGGCGCCCTCAAAGAAGTCGTCTCGGGCTGGCTCGACGAGTTCGGCGGCCGCGAGTAACGTCTGCCAGAGGAGCGACGCTTTTCCCTGCCCGTCGCCTAGGCGGCGCTAATGACGCTCGTCGCGTTCGACTTCGACGGCACGCTCGCGGACTCGGAGATGATGGACCGCCTCGCCGCCCACCACGGCGTCGGCGACGAAGTGTCCAGTATCACCGAGCGCGCGATGCGCGGGGAACTCTCCTACGCTGAGAGCCTCCGCGAGCGCGCCAGCCTCGTCGGCGGCCTCTCCTCGACGGACGCCGCTGACGTGTACAGCGACGTCCGCCTGCGGGATGGCGCGGGCGAACTACTCGGGAAACTCTCGGACGACGGCGTCCGCGTCGTCGTACTCACTGGCGGGTTCGGCCCCGGCGTGGAGGCCGCGCTCGACGCCGCGGGCGCGTCCGTCGACCGCGTCGTCGCCAACAGCCTGCCGGAGGCCGACGGCGAACTCACGGGCGACGTCGAGGGGCCGCTCATCGAGGGGACGAAAGACGACGCGCTCGTCGACATCTGCGCGGAGTTCGGCGTCGACATCGCGGACTCCATAGCGGTCGGGGACGGCGCCAACGACGCGCCGATGCTGGACGAGGCCGGCTGCGGCGTCGGTTTCCAGCCGAAACCCGGCGTGGAGGAGCACTGCGACACGGTCGTCGCATCGATGGCCGAACTGGAGGCGCTGCTGCGCGAGCGGAATATTCTGTAAGGGATAGAACCGCCCGCAGTGCTGCGGGCGAGGGGTTCCGCGTTCCTGTTGAAGCGTGTGACGAGAAACCCGCGACGGGTGGAGCCGCGGGAATTCCCAGGTCGGGCGGCCAGGGCACACTGAGCGGTACCGACCCGGGCAACTCCCGCTACACCCCTCTCACCCTTGCTTAATTGGTCGTTAACGTCGCTTTCCTCACGTGATTGGCGCCGCAGCCGCAGCGGAAGGTTGATTGGTTGAAACGACAAATCGAGGGGTAGTGGCGGCCGACAAACCGGACACGGACGAACTCCCCGAAACCGACATCCACGACGTCCTCCGCAACGACCGGCGGCGCATGGTCATCGAGCTCCTCGGCGACGCCGAGGAGGCGGTGACCGCGCGCGAGCTTTCGGAAGTCATCGCGGCGCGGGAGACCGGCGAGGAGCCGCCGCCCCGAAACGTCCGGCAGAGCGTTTACATCTCCCTCCAGCAGACTCACCTGCCGAAGCTCGCGGAGCTTGGCATCGTAGAGTACAACGAACAGACCAAAGAAGTGCGACCCGCGGAGAACGCGCCCGCGGTCGGTATCTACATGGAGGTCGTCCCGAAGTACGGCCTCTCGTACGCCGAGTACTACGCCGCGCTGGGCGTGCTCGGCGCGCTCCTCGTCACCGCCGCCGAAGTCGGCGTCCCCGGCGTGAGCGCGGTGAGCGCGAGCGTCTGGGCGGTCGTCGTCTTCGGCGTGCTCGTGGCGTCCGCGGCGTACCAGACGTACAGCCAGCGGAGCACGCTCGTCCACCGGCTGCGGGACTGACTACCGCGAGGCCTCTTCGATGGCGGCTTCGAGGTCCGCAACCACGTCCGCGGGGTCCTCGATGCCGACGCTCAGCCGCACGAGGTCGTCGCGGACGCCCGCGGCTTCTTTCTCCTCGTCGGTGAGCTGCTGATGGGTGGTGCTGGCGGGGTGGATGATGAGCGTTTTCGCGTCCCCGACGTTCGCCAGCAGGCTCGCGAGGTCGGTGTTCTCGGTGGTCTCCTTGGCGGCTTCGTAGCCGGCTTCGAGGCCGAACGTAATCATCCCGCCGTACCCACCGGCAGACGAGTCTGCCGAGGTGCCACTCGCTTCGCTCGCGGCACCGCCGTTCAGGTACTTTGTGGCGTTGTCGTGGGTTGGGTGGTCCTCCAGACCGGGGTACGTGACCCACGCGACATCCTCGTGGTCGACGAGGTACTCGGCGACCTTCTGGGCGTTCTCGCAGTGTTTCTCCATGCGCAGCGGCAGCGACTCCAGTTTCTCGAGGGTCTGCCACGCGTCGAACGGTGACTGCTGGTTGCCGAGGTCGCGCAGGCCGCGCGCGATGGCGGTGTACGTGAACGCCGCGTCGCCGAATCGCTCCGCAAAGTTCACGCCGTGGTAGGCGGGGTTGTCCTTCGCGACTTCGGGGAACTTGTCGGCGTACTCCTCCCACGGGAACTCGCCGCCGTCGACGAGCGCGCCGCCGACGGTGGTGCCGGCGCCGTGAATCCACTTCGTGGTGGAGTGCCAGACGATGTCCGCGCCGTGTTCGAGCGGGTTGCAGAGGTACGGTGTCGCGAACGTGTTGTCCACAATCAGGGGAACGCCCGCTTCGTCCGTAATCTCGCCGAGGCGCTCGAAGTCCGGCGTCGTCAGGCTCGGGTTGCCGATGGTCTCCACGAGCACGTACGCGGTGTCCTCGTCGATGGCTTCCTCGTAGGCGTCGTAGTCGAGGGCGTCGACGAACTGCGTCTCGACGCCGCGGCGCTCGACGCTGTGCGTGAGGTACGTGTACGTCCCGCCGTAGAGGTCGCTGGACGCGACGATGTTGTCGCCCGCGCTCGCGAGCACGAACGTCGCGAGGTCCAGACTTGCCATCCCCGAGGACGTCGCGATGGCGCCGATGCCGCCCTCCAGCGCCGCGAGGCGCTCCTGGAGCGTCTCGACGGGCGGGTTCATCAG
>CAXREU010000185.1:0-3141 GCA_964229715.1 Halobacterium sp. | reverse complement strand
CATGGATCTCGCGATGAAGACAGGGTGTCCGGTCATCGGTCTGAACGACTCCGGCGGCGCCCGGATTCAAGAGGGGGTCGTTTCGCTGGGTTTGTACGGCGAGATTTTCCGTCGCAATGTCCAGGCGTCCGGCGTGATCCCCCAGGTGTCCGTGATCATGGGACCGTGCGCGGGCGGGGCTGTGTACTCGCCGGCGATCACCGACTTCACGGTGATGATCGATCAGACATCACACATGTTCATCACCGGCCCCGACGTCATCGAGACGGTTACCGGCGAACAGGTCGGCTTCGAGGAGCTCGGCGGCGCGACCACCCACTCCTCGGAGTCCGGCGTCGCGCACTTCGCCTGCGACAGCGAGGAGGAAGCCCTCAACACCAACAAGCGACTACTTTCGTACCTCCCCCAGAACAACGTCGAGGACCCACCCCGGGTCGAGCCCTACGACGACCCCGAGCGCCGCGACGACGCCCTCGAAACCATCGTCCCGGACGAACCCCGCAAGCCCTACGACATGACTGACGTGGTGGGTAGCGTCGTCGACGAGAACTCTTTCTTCGAGGTACAGGAGAACTACGCGAAGAACATCGTCGTCGGGTTCGCGCGCCTCGACGGCCGCTCGGTGGGCGTGGTTGCCAATCAGCCCCGTGTGAGTGCGGGCACCCTCGACATCCAGGCCTCCGAGAAGGCCAGCCGCTTCGTCCGGTTCTGTGACTCGTTCAACGTCCCCATCGTCACGTTCGTCGACGTTCCCGGCTTCATGCCGGGGACCGACCAGGAGCACGGCGGCATCATCCGCCACGGTGCGAAGCTTCTGTACGCGTACTCGGAGGCCAGCGTCCCCCTCTTGACGGTCATCACGCGGAAGGCCTACGGCGGCGCCTACGACGTGATGGCCTCCAAGCACCTGGGTGCGGACGTCAACTACGCGTGGCCGACCGCCGAAATCGCGGTGATGGGGCCGAAGGGCGCGGTGAACGTCCTCTACCGCGAGGAGCTCGAAGACGCCGAGAATCCGGATGAGCTCCGCGACCAGCTCATCGACGAGTACCGCGAGGAGTTCGCGAACCCCTACACGGCCGCCGACCGCGGCTACCTCGACGCGGTCATCGAGCCGACGGAGACGCGCCCGCGCCTGATTCAGGACCTCGAGATGCTCAAGTCCAAGCGCGAGGAGTCGCCCGACAAGAAACACGGCAACATCCCGCTGTAATGGCCGCCGACTACGACATCTCCGGTCCCGACGACGCGACCGAGGCGGAGGCCGCCGCCAGCGCGGCCGCGGTGAGCGCGCACCTCGCGCGCCTCGCAGCCGAAGCCGCGGCCGCCGAAAGTGACGAGGCGTCGTGGGACGGCGAGAAGTGGACGTTCGCGGGCCGCCTCGACGCCGTCGACGGGCACGCCGACCGCGTGCCCGACGGCGCGCCGACGGACCCGTGGACGGCAGCGGGCCGCAGCGACCGGTTCTGAGCGACGGCTCCCGTTCTCGAAGTGCGACCGTCTGTCAACCGGACCGCGGCGTCCGGTGGACAGTTTCGAACCAGAGCAAGACGGTCGCGCTCACTGCGTTCGCGCGCTGCGACTTGTAGGGCTCGAATCCGGCCTGCGCGTTTCTGCTTCGGTCTGTTCGCCGAAACTGCTCGGGCCGGATTCGAACCGAAGCTATCAGTAGGGCGTCCGGAGAACGGTCTCCCAAGAATGTTCGAGAAGGTTCTCGTCGCGAACCGCGGCGAAATCGCCGTCCGCGTGATGCGGGCGTGCGAGGAACTCGGTATCGAGACGGTCGCCGTCTACAGCGACGCCGACAAACACTCGGGGCACGTCCGCTACGCCGACGAAGCCTACAACGTCGGCCCCGCCCGCGCGGCGGACTCGTACCTCGACCACGAGGCCATCATCGACGCCGCCCAGCAGGCCGACGCGGACGCCATCCACCCCGGCTACGGCTTCCTCGCGGAGAACGCCGAGTTCGCGGGGAAGGTCGAAGCAACGGAGGGCGTGACGTGGGTCGGCCCGTCGGCCGACTCGATGGAGCAGCTCGGTGAGAAGACGAAGGCCCGCCAGACGATGCGCGCGGCCGACGTCCCCATCGTCCCCGGCACGACCGAGCCCGCCGACTCCGCCGCGGAGGTCGAGGCGTTCGGCGACGAGCACGGCTACCCCGTCGCCATCAAGGCTGAGGGCGGTGGCGGCGGCCGCGGCATGAAAATCGTTCACAGCGCCGACGAGGCCGACGAGCAGTTCGAGTCTGCGAAGCGGGAGGGCGAGGCGTACTTCGACAACGACAACGTCTACCTCGAACGCTACCTCCAGAACCCGCGCCACATCGAGGTGCAAATCGTCGCCGACGAGCAGGGCAACGTCCGGCATCTCGGCGAGCGAGACTGTAGTTTGCAGCGCCGCCACCAGAAGGTCATCGAGGAGGGCCCGAGTCCCGCGCTGACGGACGACCTCCGCGAGGAAATCGGGGAGGCCGCGCGCCGCGGCGCCGACGCCGCCGGCTACACGAACGCCGGGACCTTCGAGTTCCTCGTCGAGGACAACCCCGACCGGGAAGCGGGCGAGCTCTTGGATGCGGATGCGGACTTCTACTTCCTCGAAGTCAACACCCGGATTCAGGTCGAGCACACCGTCACGGAGGAGCTGACGGGCATCGACATCGTGAAGTACCAGCTCCGAATCGCGGCCGGCGAACAACTGGACTTCGCGCAGTCTGAGGTCGAACTCGACGGGCACGCCATCGAGTACCGCATCAACGCCGAGAACGCCGCGAACGACTTCGCGCCCGCGACGGGCGGGAGCCTGGAGACGTACGACCCGCCGGGCGGCATCGGCGTGCGCGTCGACGACGCGCTCCGGCAGGGCGACGACCTCGTCACCGACTACGACTCGATGGTCGCGAAACTCATCGTGCACGGCAGCGACCGCGAGGAGACCAGCGCGCGCTCGCAGCGCGCGCTCGCCGAGTACGACATCGAGGGCATCCCGACCATCGTGCCGTTCCACCGGCTGATGCTCACCGACGACGCGTTCGTCGGGGGGACGCACACGACGAAGTACCTCGACGAGCACCTCGACCCCGAGCGCATCGACGAGGCCCAGCAGAAGTGGGGGACGGAGCCCGTGGGTGCCGAAAGCGAG
>CAXREU010000184.1:0-10467 GCA_964229715.1 Halobacterium sp. | reverse complement strand
GGGCGCCGGGGGCGACCGTTCGGTGGACGACGTGCTCGATGACCTTGCACGGGACCACGACTACGCGCTGCTCGTCGGCTTCCCGGACGCTCGCGTCCCCCAGATTGCCGTCGGTGACGCCGTCGTTTCGGACCCCGTGCTTCGCGTGGACGCCGCGAACCCCGACCTCGCCGCCGCCGTCGAAGCCGTCGAGGCCGCCGAGCCGTTCGAGACGCTGGCCTCGCTGGTGGCAGCACTGAAGCGGTCGCCGCGCGCGGACTATTCGGGCGCCATCGCGACGTTCACGGGCCGCGTTCGCGCGCTCGAGGACGAGGACGACGAGTGGACGGAGTCGCTGACTTTCGAGAAGTACGACGCCGTCGCCGCCGAGCGTACCGCGACCATCCGCGAGGAACTGGAAGCCCGTGACGGCGTCTTCGACGTCCGCCTCCATCACCGCGTCGGCCGCATCGAAGCCGGCGAGGACATCGTCTTTGTCGCGGTGCTCGCTGGCCACCGCAGCGAGGCGTTCGAGGCGGTCGAGGACGGCATCGACCGCCTCAAGGAGGAGGTCCCGATTTTCAAGAAGGAGGTCACCGTCGAGGACGAGTTCTGGAAGCACGAGCAGTAGCCGCGGCCACTGCTCCTCCGCGCACCGACGATTTCACCATCGATATAGCCACCCAACCCGGGTTCCACGGCGGATTTCGACCGCCGCGCGTCCGACGTTAGAAACAGCGACTTTCGAGAGAAATAATATTTCTAGCAGCTCTATAAAATGTCTAAGAGCGTTTCGAACCGTCGTAAAATGTTTGCCCAATCCGATTTACAGCTGAAATCGCTCGAATCTGCCCGAACGTTCACCCCTTTATAACCTCCCGTAGCCAGTAGGCTGAATCGAAGATGAGCGCAACCCAATCCCCCTCCGCCGACGCCGACGAACCGCAGGACAAGGAGACGCGGCTCAAGGCGTACCTCCGCGAGAAGGCCGCCGACGGCGAGGTGTACTTCAAGAGCAAGTTCATCGCCGACGACGTCGACCTCTCCCCGAAGGAAATCGGCGCGCTCATGGTGAAGCTCTCGAAGTCCGCGACCGACCTCGAAGTCGAGAAGTGGTCGTACACGAGCGCCACCACCTGGCGCGTGCAGTCCGCGTAACCCCGCTCGCGCTCGCATCGCCCGCCCTGAAACAGCAACTCCCCTCTTCGCGTTCCGCTTTTCACACTCGGTAGCCGCGCGTGCCGGCGACTAAGTCCTTAAACCGCTGGAGCGGTAAGCACCAGTGATGTCGGCACAGCCGCCCGACGGCGCTCCTAACCCGGATTCGTTCGCGTCGGTCTTCGACGTCTACGAGGTGCGCCGCGACGACGGTCGCGTGCTCTACTTCGGCGACCCCGCGACCGACCGCGAGACCCTCATGGAAACCGTTTGGCCGGCGTTCCGCCAACACGGCTACGAGGTTCGGCTCGCGCGCCGCACGGGCGAGCTCGTCCTCGTCGCGGAACCCCACGACGCCGCCACCGACGACGGCGGCATCCCGTGGACGAACGTCGCGTTGTTCCTCGCCACGCTGGCGTCGACGCTGTTCGTCGGCGCCAACTGGTACTACGTCGACCCGTTCTCACCCGCGGTCGTGCAGGCGCTACCGTTCATGTTCGCAGTCGTCGGCGTGCTCGCCGTCCACGAGTTCGGCCACTACGCGATGAGCCGCTACCACCACGTCGACGCCACCCTCCCGTACTTCATCCCGTTCCCGTCGCTGTTCGGGACGATGGGCGCGGTCATCCGCATGCGCGGTCGGATACCCTCCCGGAAGGCCCTCTTCGACATCGGCGCGGCCGGCCCGCTCGCCGGGCTCGTCGCCGCCGTCGTCGTCTCTGCCATCGGGCTCTCGCTGCCGCCCGTCACGGTGCCACCCGAACTCGTCAACTCCGCGGACGCCGTCGAAGTCCAGTTCGCGTACCCGCCGCTGTTGCAAGCCATCGCGGCCGTCCTCGGCGAACCGCTCTCCTACAGCGACCCCGCGAAGTCCATCAATCCGGTCGTGATGGGCGGCTGGATTGGGATGTTCGTCACGTTCCTGAACCTCATCCCGGTCGGCCAGCTCGACGGCGGTCACGTCCTCCGGTCGCTGGTCGGCCGACACGCCGACCGCGTCGCGCCCCCCGGGCCGACGGCGCGGGTCGCGCTCGCGGGCTACCAGTGGCTCGTCGCGGACGCCGGTGACACCGCCGGTATCTGGGTCGTCTGGGGCGTCATCGCGACAGTCATCACGTTCGCGGGCGGCGTCGACCCCGTCGACGACTCGTCGCTGGACCCGCGTCGGGTCGCCGTCGGCGTGCTCACGTTCGTCCTCGGCGCGCTCTGCTTCATGCCCGTCCCCATCCAAATCGTCGGTTAGTGCGTCCAGCCGCGGTCCGGCAGCGGCTCGCCGTCTAGTGTTATCCCGGACGCCGTGACCTCGCCAACGACCGAAACCGGGACGTCGCTCTCCGCACGCACCGATTCGACCGCGTTCTTGGGGACGGTCGCCACGAGTTCGAAGTCCTCGCCGTACGTTACGGCCGTATCGAGCGCGTCCTCGACAGCACGGCGGAGTTCGTCTGCCACCGGGACGCTGTCGCCGTCCACGGCGAATCCGCAGTCGCTGGCTTCCGCGAGCTGGTGGAGCGAGCGCGCGAGCCCGTCGCTGGAGTCCATCATCGCGGTCGCGTAGTCGGCGAGCGCGCGGCCCGCTCGGACGCGTGGCTCGAACCGGAACAGCTCGTTCGCCCGCTCGATATTTCCGGCGTCGAACTGCTGCATGGCTGCCGCGGTTCGGCCCAGCGTCCCCGTCACAACGAGCGCGTCGCCGGGACTTGCGCCGCTCCGGAGGACGGGGTCGTCGGTGCGACCGATGGCGGCTGTCGCCACTGTGAACTCGTCGTGGCCGTCCAGGTCGCCGCCGACGTACTCCGCGTCGACTGCCTCGCAGACGTCCAGCGCGCCCTCGACGTACGCGCGTAGTTCGTCCGCATCGAAGTCGGGCGCGCCGTAGACGCCGACCGCCGCCGTCGCGGTTGCGCCCATCGCGGCGACGTCCGACAGCGATGCGCCCACGGACCGCCAGCCCGCCGTGTCCCGGGTCGTGCCGGCCGGGAAGGCGGTCGTCTCGTGGAGCATGTCGATGGTGAACACCGTGTCGTCGACGACCGCGGCGTCGTCGCCGGCGCCCGCGACGAGCCCGCCGCCCACGTCGAGGGCCGCCCGGTCGTTCATGCCTCCGGGTTCGCGGCCGCGGCCTAACACGCCCCGGATGCGTGCGCGCTCGCTCTCGCTGGCCGGCGGCTGGAAGGCCCCGACGACGCCGCACGAGTCCCTAACGATGGCTTTAAACGAATCCGACGTGAATTCCGCGTAATGGCAACCCTCTACGACGCTCCCGCTGACGAGCTCGTCGACGAGCACGCGAGCGAGCTCGAAGACCGACTCGACGAACCGGACTGGGCGCAGTTTGCGAAGACCGGTGTCGGCCGCGAACTCCCCCCCGAACAGGAAGACTTCTGGGCGCGCCGCGCCGCCAGCATTCTCCGCAAGGTCGCGATGGAAGGCCCCATCGGCGTCAAGCGCCTCGCGACGGCCTACGGCGACACCACTGACGGCTCCAACCGCTACGGCGTCTCCCCGCCGGACAGCACGTCCAGCTCCCGGAACATCGTCCGCACCGCGCTCCAGCAGCTCGAAGACGCAGACCTCGTCGAGCAGCAGCACAACCGTGGTCGCGTCGTCACCGCCGAGGGTCGCAGCCTCCTCGACGAGACGGCCGGCGACGTCCTCGAAGCGCTCGACCGCCCCGAACTCGAACGCTACGCGTAACGCTGCCGCCGCTTTTCCGCCGTTTTCCCCGTCGTAGCCGCGGCGCTACCACCCCGTTGCGTCAGAATTATCCGGATTCACCGACTACTGTCGCGTATGAGTGGGAGCCCGGACGACGACCGGCTCGAAGAACTGCGCCAGCAGAAGAAAGAACAGCTCAAGCAGCAGAAACAGCAGCAAGGCGGCGGTGACGCCGGCGCGGCCCAGCAGGCCCAGCGCGAGCAGGCCGAACAGCAAAAACAGGCGCTGCTCCGCCAGCACCTCACCGACGGCGCGCGCAAGCGCCTCAACACCATCAAGATGAGCAAGCCGGAGTTCGCCGAGAAGGCCGAACAGCAGATTCTCGCGCTCGCCCAGTCCGGCCGCCTGCAGGACCAAATCGACGAGGAGCAGATGAAAGACCTGCTCCGCGAACTCAAGCCCGACTCCCAGAGTTTCAACATCAACCGCCGGTAGGCGATGCGGCTGGGCTTGCTCTACAGCGGCGGGAAAGACTCCACGCTAGCGGCGCTGCTCGTCGAGCGGTTCTACGACGTCACGCTCGTCACCGCGCACTTCGGCGTGACCGACGAGCACGAGCACGCCGAGCGGGCGGCCGACGCCGCCGGCTTCGAGTTCCGCGCGCTGGAACTCGACCGCGAGGTCGCCGAAGACGCCGTCGAGCGCATGCGCGAGGACGGCTACCCGCGCAACGGCATCCAGCACGTCCACGAGGAAGCGCTGGAAGCCGTCGCCGCCCTCGACTTCGACGCCGTCGCCGACGGCACGCGCCGCGACGACCGCGTCCCGACGGTTTCGCGGGCGCAAGCCCAGAGTCTCGAAGACCGCCACGACGTCGACTACCTCTCGCCGCTGGCCGGCTTCGGCCGCGGCGCCGTCGACCGCCTCGTGGACGCCGAACTCGACGTCGAAGTCGGCCCGAGCGAGGAGATTCCGCGCGCCGATTACGAGGCCGAGTTGCGCGCAATTCTCCGCGCCGAAGACGGCGAGGACGCCATCCGCGACGTGTTTCCCGACCACGACCAGACGTACGTCCACGGCCTCCGCGAGTAGTCCTCGTCGTTCCGCAATCGAACCACTCTTCTCCCGGCGCGGATTCCGTTCGCCTGAATGGAGTCCGGGTTAGTCTACGCGCTCGCCGCCGCGGGCCTGTGGGGGACGTACCTCTTCGTGCTGAAACGCTACTTCGTGGGCGTGCACGGCGCCGTCCTGACGGTGTTCGTCAACGCCGCGGCCATCGCGTGGTACCTCCCGTTCGCCGTCGCGACCGGTAGCGAGGGGCTGCCGGCGTTCCCACCGATGGACGCGTGGGCGATTGCGGTGTTCGCCGGCACAGTCGTGTTCGGCGCGCTCGCATTCGTCGTCTCCGTGCAGGCGCTGGCCGTCGGGGACGTCTCCTACGTCGCGCCAATCGCGAAAATCGTCCCCGTGTTCGTCGTTCCCATCGAGGTGCTCGTGCTCGGCGCGTATCTCGAACCAACTGCCGTCGTGGGCATCGTCGTCGCCACCACCGCGGTCTACCTCGCGAACTACGAGGGCGGGGACGTCCTCGAGCCGTTCCGCCGCGCCGTCCACTCCCGGGCCGCCCAGCTCGCGCTCGTCTCAGCGGCGCTGTTCGCCGTCAGCGACGTCGGCCGCCGGGTCGTCCTCGACGGATTCACGTTCCCGACGCGACTCTGGGTGCCGGTGTACCTCGGGAGCGTCGCCGTCGTGGTCGTGCCGCTCGCGCTTCGCCGCTGGCCGGCGACTGGCATCCGACCGTTCCTCGGGAAGTTCGCCGTGACTGGCGCCGGGGTCGCGGTCGCCGAGCACGTGACCGCGCTCGCGTTTGCCAGCGTGCCCGCAAGCATCGCGTCCACGCTCGTCAACGGGCAGGCCATCGTCGCCGTCCTGCTCGGCTGCGTGCTTCTCGGCGAACCCGGGTTGCGTCGCCGCCTCGGCGCGGCGTGTCTCGCAGTAGTCGGTGTCGGCCTGATTGCGGTGTGACGGCCGGCGAACGGAAGCTTTCAAGCGCGGCACGGGCAAACCACGGGGTATGTACGACCGACTCAAGGGATTCCGCGACTTCTACCCCGAGGAGATGGGGCCACGCCGCGAGGCGATGGACGCCGTCGAGGACGCGGCGCGCCGGTACGGCTTCCGGGAAATCGGGACGCCAGCACTGGAGTCGACGGAGATGTACGTCGACAAGTCCGGCGAGGGAATTGTCGACGAGCTCTACTCGTTCACCGACCAGGGCGGCCGCGACGTCGCGCTCACGCCCGAGCTGACGCCGACGGTCGCGCGCATGGTCGTCGCGAAACAGCAGGAGCTCTCGAAGCCAATCAAGTGGTACTCGACGCGCGCGTTCTGGCGCTACGAGGAGCCCCAGCAGGGCCGCTTCCGGGAGTTCTACCAGACGAACGTCGACATCTTCGGCTCCAGCGACCCGCGCGCGGACGCCGAAGTGCTGGCGGTCGCCGCCGACGGCCTGACGAGTCTTGGCCTCACTGGCGAGGACTTCGAATTCCGCGTCTCCCACCGCGACATCCTCGGCGGCCTCCTGAACGCCTTCGACGCCGACGTCGACACCGAGGACGCCATCCGCGTCGTCGACAAGCGCGAGAAAATCGAGCGCGGGGAGTACCTTGACGGCCTCGCCGAAGCCGGTCTCTCCTACGACCAGGCCGAACGCTTCGACGACCTGCTCGCGGGCGACGACCTCGACGCACTCGTCGACTGCGCCGGCACCGACCGCGTCGAGGCCGCCGTCCAGAACCTCCAGGCGGGCCGCGACGCCGCGGAGAACCTCGGCGTGCGCGAGTACTGCGACATCTCGCTGACCACGGCCCGAGGGCTCGACTACTACACCGGCGTCGTCTTCGAGTGTTTCGACGCCACCGGCGACATCGGTCGCTCCGTGTTCGGCGGCGGGCGCTACGACGACCTCATCGAGGAGTTCGGCGGTCAGCCGACGCCCGCGGTCGGCGTCGCGCCGGGCCACGCGCCCCTGAACCTCCTACTGGAGCGCGCCGGCGTTCGCTCCGAGGGCGGCCTCGCGACGGATTACTACGTCCTCCAGGTCGGCGACACGGAGGCAGAGGCGGCGCGCGTCGCCAGCGACCTCCGCGCCCGCGGCCACGTCGTCGAGAGCGACGTCTCCGACCGGAGCTTCGGCGCGCAGATGAACTACGCCGACAGCATCGGTGCGGAGACGGTCGTCATCGTCGGCGAACAGGACCTCGCGAACGGCGAAGTCACCGTCAAGGACATGGAGAGCGGTGACCAGACCACCGCTCCCTTCGAGGACTTCCCCGGCGACCGGGACGCACCGACGCTCGCCGACTACCAGTAGCGAATGCCCCGTCGCGCGTTTCGCGTCGCCTACGATGGCCGCCCCTACTACGGCTTCCAGCGCCAGCCTGACGTCACCACTGTGGAAGGCGAACTGTTCGGCGCGCTCCGGCGCCTGGACGTCTTCGAGGGCGAGAAACCACCGGGCTACGCGGCTGCCGGGCGCACCGACGCCGGCGTGTCGGCGCGCGCGCAGACCATCGCCTTCGACGCGCCCACGTGGCTGACGCCGTCCGGGCTGAACAGCGAACTCTCCGGCCCGCTCCGCGCGTGGGCGACCGCTGACGCGCCCGCGGACTTCCACGCGACCCACGACGCGAACTGGCGGGAGTATCGCTATTTTTGGCACGCGCCCGAGCGCAGCGAGGGGGCGAAACGAGCGAGTAGCGAGGGACGAAGTCCCTCGGACCATTCGAGCGGGCGAAGCCCGCGAGAAGACGGGGAGGAACGACTTGCGAGCCACGCTGGAGCTGTCGACGACCAGCGAGCGCGCCGCGCTCTCGATCGGCTGCTCGGCGAGCACGACTTCCACAACCTCTCGCCCGACGACACGAACACCGTCCGCGAACTCGCTGGCGGTATCCAGCGAGCCGAGGATTTCCTCGTCGTGACGCTCCGCGCAAGCGGGTTCTGCCGCGAACTTGTGCGCCGTATCGTCGCGCTCGTGCAGGCGGTCGCGGGCGGCGACGACTTCGACCGCATCGAGCGGCTGCTCGCCGGCGAACCAATCGAGGGGCCCGAGGGCGTACCGCCAGCGCCGGCGGGGCCGCTGGTGCTCCACGACGTCGACTACGACCTCGCGTTCGACGCTGCGACGCCCGCCGCGGCCGCGACGCGGCAGATGTTCGCGGACCTGCGGGAGGAACGCCGCGCAAGAGCGCGCGTCGCCGGGCACGTCGCGGATTCCCTCTCGTCCCAGTGGTCGGGCCAGACGTCCACGGCTTCCATGCCGGGGCGCATTTCCGCGTCAGCGAGCGCTTCGCACAGCCGGTCGTCCTCCGGGCGCGGGACGTCGCGTCGCGTGAGGGTCTGAACGAGCAGCGCCGCGAGCGCGCCGTGCTCGCGGAGGTTTCGCGAGTCCGCTTTGTCCCGGGTGTCCGCGGGCGTATGCCCCCATCCGCGGCCGCGCTCTGGCGTGACGCTGTGTAGTTGGACCGCGGGCACGCCCCGCCGGAGGAACGGCCAGTGGTCGCTGTACGGGTGTAGCGCCTCCTCGACCTCGATTGGGTGGTTTGCGCGCTCGCTCACGTCGTCGAGTACGTCCACGAATGCGTCCGTACCGTGCGTGAACGCCCGTAGTGTCCGGTAGCGGCCCGCGCCGTCGACGTTCACGACTGCGCGCACGGACTCGTGGTCGACGCGTTCGGCGAGCGCCGACGACCCGAGTAAACCAACTTCTTCCGCGCCGACGGTCGCGACGCGCACCCTGCAGTCCAGGTCAAGGTCCGCGAGCACGCGAACGGCGGCGACGAGCGTCGCCACCCCGCAGCCGTTGTCGAGCGCACCCTCCGCGACGTCGTGGGCGTCATGGTGCGCGAGCACGAGCACTTCCTCGTCCGTGTCCGGGCCGAGGACTGCGTGGGCGTTCTTCCCGGTGCCGGCCGCCGTGCTGGCGTCGGCGGCGAACCTGACGCGCCCGCCCCGGTCGGCGTACTCGCGGAGCCACGCGCCCGTCTCCTTCGAGACGCCAGCGGCGGGAATTTCGCCCTCGCGCCCGAATCGGAGCGCTCCCGTCGGGGGCAACTGGCCGTCCGGGTGGTTGTAGAAGACGAACGCTGCGGCGCCGCCGTCGACCGCGTAGCCGTACTTCTCCATGCGGTGGACGAACCGGCCGCCAGCGGGGCTGTCTGTCGACGCGAGCACGACCGCGCCGTCGACGCCGAGGCCGTCGAATTTGTCCTCGGTGCCGTGCCCGACGTCCACGAGGGGCGCGTCCGCGACGTCGCCTGCGGGCGAGTACGGGAGCGCGACCGCGGGAAACGTGCGTTCCACGGGCTCGGTGACGGCCAGCGAGCAGTCGCCCCGCGTCCACACCGGGAGGTCGAAGGTCTCTATGCGCGCGTCGCGAGCGCCGGCGTCGAGGAACGCCCGGCCCGCGAGTTCGGCTGCCCGCGCCTCGCCGTCGTGGCCCGCCAGCCTGTCGTCTAACTCTGTCAACGCGGTCAGGACCCGCCACGGCACGTCGTCGCGCCACGCCCGCCCGAGCGCGGCGTCGACTGCGTCCTCGGTCATGCGCGTTCGTTCGTGCCCCCGACAGGAAAAGCACGCCCGTTCGTTGGCGGGCGCCGGCAATCGCCCCGCCGTTCATCAACGTTTAACCGGCCTGCACCGAACGAACACGCCATGAGCAGCGTTCCCGAACGCAGCGAGCTATCCGAGAAACACACGTGGGACCTGGAGAGCATCTACGCCAGCGACGACGACTGGGAAGCGGCCTACGAGGACGTCGCGGCGCGGCTCGACGACCTCGAAGCCTACGAGGGTCGGCTCACCGAGTCCGGCGAAACCCTGCTGGAAGCCCTTCAGCTCCGGGACGAAATCCACCGCGAAGCCGAGAAGGTGTCGGCGTACGCCCGCATGCGCTCCGACGAGGACACCCGCGACCAGCACTACCAGGCGCTCCGGGCGCGGGCGTCCAGCCTGATGGCGGACGTCTCCAGCGCGACCTCCTTCTTCGGTCCGGAACTCCAGGACTGCACGCGCGAGGAACTCCAGGAACTCGTCGAGGACGAGTCCGAGTTGGCGACCTACGAGCACTACTTCGACGACGTCCTCCGCATGAAGCCGCACACGCGCTCGGCGGAGGTCGAGGAACTGCTCAGCGACCTCGGCGACGTGCTTGGTGCGCCGAGTGACGCGTACAACATGCTGACGGATGCGGACCTCGAGTTCCCGACCGTCGAGGACCCCGAGGGCGAGGCCGTCGAAATCTCGCAGGCGAACTTCACGAAGCTCCTGAAGAACCCCGACCGGGAGTTCCGCCAGACCGTCCACGAGTCCTTCTTCGAGACCATCGGCGACGTCCGCAACACCATCGGCGCGACGATGAAAAGTCAGGTGAAGAAGGACGTCAAGCTCGCGGACGCGCGGAACTACGACACCGCCCGCGAGGCCGCCCTCGACGGCGCGAACATCCCGACGGAGGTGTACGACAACCTCGTGGAGACCGTCGACGACAACCTCGACAAGCTCCACCGCCACGTCGACCTCAAGCGCGAGGCGCTCGACGTCGACGAAGTCCAGATGTGGGACCTCTACATGCCCATCGTGGACTCGGAGAGCCCCGAAGTGCCCTACGAT
>CAXREU010000183.1:0-34378 GCA_964229715.1 Halobacterium sp. | reverse complement strand
CTTTCTCGGTGACGACGCTCCCACCGAGTTTCACGACGACCGTCATTCGACGCGCACGCCCTCCGTCGCGAGTTCGGCCTGGAACGACTGCTCGCACTCGGGGGCCAGCGACAGCGCGGTCTCCACGCCGTCGTCTCGGTCGAGGGCGACGATGCAGCCACCGCCGCCCGCGCCCGTGAGCTTCGCACCGAGCGCGCCGCCGTCCCGGGCCGCCCACACGAGGTTGTCGAGCGAACGCGCGGAGACGCCGAGCGCCGCGAGGAGGCCGTGGTTGAAGTCCATCAGTCGACCGAGCGTGTCGAGGTCGCCGTCCGCGAGCGCCTGTTCGCCTTCGCGCACGAGGTCGCCGATTGCTTCGACGGTGTCGGCCGCGAAGTCGTACTCGTCGCGGAGGGCCCGCACGCCCGCTACGAGTTCGCCAGTGTCGTGGCTCGCCCCGTCGTAGCCGATGACGAACGGCAAGTCGGGCGCGTCGATGACCCGGCAGTCGTCGCCCTCCACGCGGACCGCGCCGCCCATCGCTGAACAGAACGTGTCCGCGCGCGAGGCCTGGCCGTCTTGGACCTCGTGCTCGACGCGGTACGCGCGGTCGGCGACCTCTTCTGGGGTCAACTCGACGCCTAGTTCGCGCGTCGCGGCGTCGATGCCCGCGACGACGACCGCCGCGCTCGACCCGAGTCCCGCTCCGAGCGGAATCTCGCTCTCGATTTCCACGTCGAAGCCCGCGACCGGCTGGCCGGCAGCGTCCCGGGCCTGCTCGAGCGACTCCTCGACGTACCCCATCGCCGCCTCAATGAGCGGCGTTGGCACGTCCACGTCGGGCTGTTCGTCGTTCCCGGAACCGTACTCCACCGTGAACCCGTCCAGCGAGAGGTCCGCAGCGGACACCCGCACCCGGTCGTCGTCGCGGGCGGTGACGGTCACCCGCGCTCGTCGCTCGATGGCGCAGGGCACCGCGGGCTCGCCGTAGACGACGGCGTGTTCGCCGAAGAGGTAGACTTTCCCCGGCGCACTCGTAGTCGTGGTCATACCTCCCGGTGAGGACTACGCGGTTACAGAAGTTCCGGAACGCCGCCGCCGCAGGCTTTTGCGTGCGGCTCCCGAACGACCGGCCATGCGCCCCGTCATCGACCACGTGCCGTTCGCCGCCAGCGACCTCGACGCGCTCGTCGAGCGATTCGAAGCCGCCGGCTTCGACCCCACGTACGGCGGCGCCCACCCCGACGCTGGCACGGAAATGGCGGCGCTCGTGCTACCGCACGGCTCCTATCTCGAACTCGTCGCACCCACGCGCGAGCACCCCGACCGCTGGCCGGGGTACTTCGACGCCGCCGACCCCGTCGCCGGCCCCTGCGACTGGTGCGTGGAGACCGGGAGCGTCCACGCCGAGTGCCAGCGCGTCATCGACCACGACGTCACGGTCCACGGTCCGATTCACAGCCGCCGCGAGCGTCCGGACGGCACGCTCGTGGAGTGGGACCAGGCGTTTCTCGGCGGCGACGACAGCCTCCTCCCGTTCGTCGTCAGCGACCGCACGCCCCGCGAGTACCGTGTGCCCGACAGCGACCTCTACGGGTCGCCCGTCTCGGGCATCTCGTGGGTCGTCCTCGCGACCGACGACCTCGCCAACGCCGTCGAGCGGTTCCAGCGACTCTACCGCCTCCCCGAACCGGACCACGATTACGACGACACGTACGGCGACCTCGCGCGCTTCCCCGGCCAGGACGTCGTCCTCTGTGAGCCCGCGGGTGGCCGCGTCCGCGACCGCCTCGACCAACTCGGTCCAGGCCCCGTCTCCGTGCTCTTGAGCGCGGACGTCGACGACGCACGCCACCGTCACCCGCTCGACGGCGGTCGCGAGTGGTTCGGCCGACGCGTCCGCTTCGTCGACGGCCTCGACGGCTACCTCGGCGTCGTCTCGCTGTAGCTGCCGCTGGTCGCGCGAACCACCGGAAAAGTACGAAAGTGGAAGCCGGGTTACAGGCCGTCCTCGAAGTCTTCGAGGCCGTACGTCGGCTCGGCGCCGCGGCGGTCGAGCGTCTCGTTGGCGAGCAGCCAGTAGACGACCGACAGCGCGCGTCGCCCCTTGTTGTTCGTCGGGACGACGAGGTCGACGTTGCTCGTCTGGTTGTTCGAGTCGCACATCGCAATCACGGGGATACCGACCGTGATGGCTTCCTTGACGGCCTGCGCGTCACCGATGGGGTCGGTGACGACGAGGACGTCCGGCTCGATGTAGCCGTCGTACTGCGGGTTCGTCAGCGTGCCCGGGATGAACCGTCCCGTCCGGGCGCGTGCGCCGACCGCTTCCGCGAACTTCTCCGCGGGGAAGCGACCGTACTGGCGCGACGACGTGACCAGAATCTGCTCCGGGTCGTAGTTCGCCAGGAAGTCGGCGGCCGTCCGGATGCGCTCGTCCGTCTTCGAGACGTCGAGCACGTAGAGGCCGTCCGTGCGGACGCGGTGGATGAACCGGTCCATGTCGTTGGTCTTCTGCTGGGTACCGATGTGGACACCGGCGCCGAGGTAGTCCTCGACGGGGATGAGCAGGTCGGCCTCCTCGTCGGACATGACGTCCTCGGTGACCGCCGCTCCCGGCTCCTCTTCGGTGGGCTGTTCGTCTGTCTGGGCGTCGCTCTCGGCGGCCTCGGCGGCAGGCTCGGCTGCCTGCTCCGCGGCGTCCTCGAGGTCGGCCTCTGTGTCGGATTCGTTCTCGCTCATGCTTCGTCCGCGATGCGGATGAGTTCGTTCAGCTTGGCAGTTCGCTCGCCGCCGACCGTCCCCGTCTTGATGAACGGGGCGTCGGTCGCCACGGCGAGGTGTGCGATTGTCGTGTCCTCGGTCTCGCCGCTGCGGTGGGAGACCACGGCCTCGTACCCGTTCCGGGTCGCCAACTCGATGGCGTCGAACGCATCGGAGAGCGTCCCGATTTGGTTGGGCTTCACGAGGATGCTGTTGGCCGCGCCGACCTCGATGCCGTCGCGGAGTCGCTCGACGTTCGTCACGAACAGGTCGTCCCCGCAGACGAGCGTGTCGTCGCCGACGCGCTCGGTCAGCGCCGAGAACGCCGCGAAGTCGTTCTCGTCGAGGGGGTCCTCGACGTACGCGAGGTCGTACTCCTCGACGAGGGCGACGACGTACTCTATTTGCTCCTCCGTGGAACGAACCTCGTCGCCGTAGACGTACTCCTCGTCCTCGTAGCGCTCGGCGGCCGCCATGTCGAGACCGAACTGGACGTCGAAGCCGAACTCCTCGGCGACGTCGCTGGTGGCCTCGTCGACGATTTCGAAGGCGGCGGCGTCGTCGATGGACGGCGCCCACGCACCCTCGTCGCCTTTCGCGGCGGCCTCGCCGCGCTCCTCGAGGAGTTCGCCCACGCGCTCGTGGACGGCGGCGTTCGCGAACACTGCCTGCCGGACGCTTGGCGCGCCGACGGGGGCCGCGAGGAACTCCTGAATCGCTGTCGCGTCGGCGGCGTGCTCGCCGCCACCGACGACGTTCCCGAGCGGCACGGGGAAGTTCCGACCGCGGAAGGCGCCGCCGAGATGCTGGTACAGCGGCGCACCGAGTACGTCCGCGGCGGCCTTCGCGGCCGCCATACTGACGGCGACCGCGCTGTTCGCCCCGACGTCGGAGAAGTCCTCCGTACCGGCGGCAGCGGGCAGCGCGGCATCGACGCCGCGCTGGTCGCCGGCGAACTCCCGACCTTCGAGGCGCGGGGCAACGTGTTCGCGCGCTGCCGCAATCGCCTCCTCAACGGGGAGTTCGACGGCCTCGTGTTCGCCCGTGCTGGCGCCGGATGGCGCTGCCGCACGGCCGAACCCGCCGTCCTCAGTCACGACCTCGGCTTCCACGGTCTTGTTGCCGCGGGAGTCCAGAATCGGCCGGAATCGGACGGACTCGATGCGCGTCATCTCAGTTGTCCCTCCGGACAGTGAACGGGAGCGCGTCCGCGTCGTACTCCTCGGCCGCGATGAGGATGGGCTCGGTCTGGTCGGTGTCGACCAGCACGGGCGCCCCGTACGACACCTGCAGCGCTCGCGCACCGATGATGCGGGCCTTCTCGTACCGATTGAAGTGTTGTGTGTCGCTCATTACTGGTAGGGCGAGACGACGTCCACGAGGTCCTGGTGGGAGACCATCATGCGTCGACAGCAGTGCCGGTCCACGCCGAGGTCGTCCAGCACGTCCGCTGGGTCCTCGTCGCCGTCGTGGGTCTCGGCGCGTGCCTTGAACTCTTCCCAGTACTCACCGACGACGTTACCGCACGTGAAACACCGGACTGGTACCATCATGATTTGGTCACCTCAGCGGTAGGACTTCTGGTAGCGGGCGCGAGCGCCCGGGCCGCCCCACTTCTTGGACTCGGACTGCCGGACGTCGTTGACCAGCAGACTGCGGTCGAACTCCCGGTACGCGTCCCGGAGCTCCGCGTCGCTGTAATGCTCGACCAGCCCGCGCGCGATGGCGGTGCGGACGGCGTCAGCCTGACCCGCGAAGCCGCCACCCGACACGTCGATGTCGACGTCGACGTCGTCACGGAGGTCTTTGCCTGCGATGCGGAACGGCTCCAGCATCTTCAGGCGCGACATCTCCGGGTCGACGAGCTCGACGGGCGTGGAGTTGATTCGGACACGACCCTCGCCGTCGCTCACGGTCGCGCGAGCGACGGCCGTCTTCTTCTTACCGGACGTGTTGGTTACCATGTGACGTTAGCACCTAGTTCCTTGGAGACCTCGCCGACGGTGACGAAGCGAATCGTCGAGAGTCGGTCCAGCGACGTTCCCTCGATGACTTCGCCGTCCTCGTCGAACGGGTTACCGACGTACACGCGGACGTTCTCGAACGCCTCGCGGCCGTCCTGCTGCTTGTACGGCAGCATACCACGGATGGCGCGCTTGAAGACGCCGTCCGGGCGCTTCGGGTAGTACGGACCGCTGTCGGAGCCAAGCTCCGCACGCGTGTTGTACGTCTCGAAGATGTCCTCCTTGGTGCCGGTGATGACTGCCTGCTCGGCGTTGACGACGGCGACCGTCTCGCCGTCGAGGGCGCGTTCGGCGACGTTGCTCGCCACGCGACCCATGATGCAGTCCCGCGCGTCGACGACCACGTCGGCGTCGAATTCCGCGAGACTCATCGAATCACCCGCACGTCGGACCCTTCGGGGTTCTGTTCGACTGCCTGTTCCAGATGGACGGCCTCGCCGTCGGCGTGCTCGATTTTCGTCTTCGCGCTGCCGGAGAAATCCACGGCAGCGACGGTGACGGACTTTCGAAGCGCGCCGGACCCCAGCACCTTGCCGGGGACGACGACGGTCTCGTCCTCGTTCGCGTAACGTTCGATACGACTCAGGTTCACCTCGGCGTGCGTGCGGCGCGGCTTCTCCAGCCGGCCAGCGACGTCGTGCCAGACGTCCGTGCTCGAATCTCGAGCGACGGACTTCAGTTCGGCGATGAGACTGCTGAGTCTCGGACTTGTCTTACTCATGCTCGTACTCCTGGAAAGTTGTGAGAAGTCGAGTGCAGGGAGCAGGATTTGAACCTGCGAACCCCTACAGGACAGCGCCCTGAACGCTGCGCCTTTGACCTAACTTGGCTATCCCTGCACGGCCGCGATGGCGCTTCGCTTCTCCGTAGCTCCCGACCCTTCTTACCGATTTCGATTGCCGGGCCCGAGGCTCCCGGGGCAGGAGTGGGCGTCGGCGCGGTAGTGTGGGTCGGAGCAATCATGTTATGTTATAGTTGGACTGCCTGTTCGAGTTCGTCCGCGCGGTCGACCAGGGAGTCGACTGCTCGGAGAACTAGCTCTGTCACGGGCATCGAGCCGTCGGATTCGACGTGGAAGACGAACGCACCGGGGACGTCCTCGACTTCGAGCTCCTTGCCGGGATACCGGTTCGTGAGGTCGTTGTCGAAGGCGTCCGTCGGCACGAGTTCGCCGTCCTCCTCGATGACACCGCGGAGCATCTGTCGCTCCTCGTCGGCGTACTCGTCGGCGTCACCGACGACGTTTACGCGCTGCAGGTGTCGGTAGCCGACCGCGACACCGCCTTGGTGTTTGGCGTGGTCGCGACCGTAGCCGAGTTCCGCGTCGGCTTCGAGTTCGAGGCGCTGGTCGTCTTTGAGCTCGATGATGGGGATGTTCTCGTCGGCGGCCGCCACTTCGGGGTCCTGACAGACCAGGTCCCCGGAGTACGCCGTCCCCGGGCCCTCGACGTCGAGCGCGAGCGTGACCGTGTCACCCTCGGCGAAGTCCTCGGGCGTCGTCAACGGGACGAGGCCGAGACGCAGCGCGAGCTGTTCGTCGAACATCACGCTGGAGTTCTCGACGAACCGGACGGTGTCGATGGACAGCGTCGGAACGTCGGCGATAATCGCTCGCCGAATGCCGTTCGCGAACGCCGGCGTGATGTTGCGAACGACGAACCGGGCTTCCCGGTCGTCGCGGTCGATGAATTCGACGTCGAAGTCCGTGCTCATGGCTTAGTACCCGCTGTTCTTCGGCGGACGCGTCCCGTCGTGGGGGACGGGCGTCACGTCCTCGATGCGGCCGATTTCGAGACCGGCGCGAGCGAGCGCTCGGATGGCGGCCTGCGCGCCCGGACCCGGGCTGCGCTGGAGGTTGCCACCGGGGCCGCGCACGCGAACGTGCACCTTGTCGATGCCCTGGTCTAAGACGTCTTCGGCGAGCTGTTCGGCCATCTGCATCGCGGCGTACGGCGACGCCTCGTCACGGTTCTGCTTCACCACGGTACCGCCACTCGACTTTGCGAGCGTCTCGGCGCCCGTCTCGTCGGTGACCGTCATGATGGTGTTGTTGAACGAGGCGTGGATGTGCGCGATGCCCCATTTGGTGTCGTCAGCCATATTGTGTTACTCCTGTGCACCGGCGCGAGCCGGGTGCAGTTCGTCTGTGAGGTCGCTTCGTTCGTCGAACGCGATGGCGTCCTCCTCGGAGACGTCGACCTTGTAGGAGGGCTCCGTGACGCGGCTCCCGTCGACCGTGACGTGGCCGTGGGAGATGAACTGTCGGGCCTGACCGACAGTGTTCGCGAGGCCCTCGCGGTAGACGACCGTCTGCAGGCGGCGTTCGAGGACGTCCGTCACGTCGAGCGACAGGACGTCGTCGAGTCCCTCCTGATTGGAGAGCACGCCGATGCGCTGCAGGCGCGAGACGAACTCCTCGCCGCTGACGGCCTCCGTTCGGCCGAGCAGGTGGCGCGCCTCGCGGCGGACGTCGCGCAGTTCGGACTGCGCACGCCAGAGGTCCTCTTTGTTCTTCAGGCCGTACCGGGAGACGAGGTCGCTCTCCTCGGAGATGCGTTCGCCCTGATACGGGTGGTTCGGCGTCTCGTAGAACTTGGTGTTCTCACCTGGGAGCGCCATTATTCTTCCTCACCCGCTGCTTCTTCTGCTGCCTGTTCTTCCTTGATAGCCTCGACGTTGACGCCGATGGTACCTTCCGTACGACCGGTGGACTTGGTGCGCTGACCGCGGACCTTCTGTCCGCGCTCGTGTCGGATGCCCTTGTAGGACCGAATCATCTGCATCCGGTTGATGTCCTGGTCGCGCGTCAGGTTGACGTCGTTGCCGGTGACGTGCTGGGTCTCGCCGGAGTAAAAGTCGTTCCGACGGTTCGCGAGCCACTCCGGAGCGTGGTCTGCGAACTCGTTGACGGCCGCCTTGATGTCGTCGATGACATCCTCTTCGAGGCGACCAATCGTCGCGGTGCGGTCGACGTCCGCGTTCTCCGCGACGACTCGCGCGACTCGTCGGCCGACGCCGTCGAGTTCCGCGAGCGCACGCTCGACGGACTTGGTGCCGTCGAGGTCTGTCTGCCCGATGCGGACGAAGTACTGAATGTCCTCGTCCGCGTCTTGTTCTTCCGAACTCATGTTTTGATGTGTTGTGGAAAGGCGTCGTGGCGGGGATTTGAACCCCGGAGGCTTACGCCACAGAGTTAGCAACCCTGCGCCTTGACCAGGCTAGGCTACCACGACACGCTTTCGGGTGTATCTTCGCCCTCTCGGACTCGGGACCTGGCGCCCCTACAGTGACTGCGTTCTTGAGAAATCGCGGCCCGTACTTAAACATCACGAAAGGGCGTGGGTCGCGTCCGGGGAGCGCTACCACGCCCCGTGCCGAAATCGGCAGTCTGCGGTCAGTTCGCGGACTCGGTGCCGCCGTCGGCGTACACCTCGACGTAGTCGTCGTTGACTTCCCAGCCGCCGTCGCCATCCTCGACCATGTACTCGCCGTAGTACGGCACGCGGTTCTCGACGGTCGCACGGAACGTCTCCCGAATCTCGGCTTTCGTCATCTCCCCCATCGACCGCAGGTCGTCGTTGCGGTTCAGACACCCCTTTAGGTAGCCTTCGTGTGTCACGCGCACGCGATGGCAGTTCGCGCAGAACTCCTCGTTGCCCACGGGGTCGACAATCTCCACCATGCCGCCGTTCACCCAGTATCGCCGTCGGTCGTGCATCTCGCGGTGCTCGACGCGGTCCGCGCGCTCTTCGAGCCAGTCGTGGACGTCGTCGATGTCGACGGCCCACTCCGGATGGCCCGCGATTTCGGGCATGTACTCGATGAGCTGGAGCTGGAGCGCGTCGTTCTCCGCGACGTGGTCGACCATCTCCGGCACGTAGCCTGCCGTCTTCCGGAACACGACCATGTTCAGCTTCACCGGGTCGAGGCCAGCGTCGACGGCCGCCTCGACACCTTCCAAGACTTTCTCGTAGGCTCCGCTCTTCGTGAGCGCCTTGAAATCCTCCGCGTCGAGGGCGTCCTGCGAGACGTTCACGCGTTCGAGCCCCGCGTCCACGAGGTCCTCCGCGCGCCCGGGCAGGAACGTCCCGTTCGTCGTCATCGACACCTCCATCGACTCGGGCGTGCGCCGGATGATTTCCTCGAGGTCGTCGCGGAGCATCGGCTCCCCGCCCGTGAGCTTCACCTTCTCGACGCCGAACTCCTCGACGACTTCGAGAAAGCGAACGACATCGTCGGCGCTCATCTCGTGGTCCCGTGGGTCCATCGGGCCGCGCGTGTCCCCCAGCCCCTCGTTGTGACAGTAGACACAATCGAAGTTACAGCGGTCCGTGAGGGAGACCCGGACGCCGGAGACCTCGCGCCCGAACGAGTCCGAGAGCATGCCAGTACGTGGCACGTACAGACGCTTAAACTCGTGGGTGCAAGCGGCGATTTTGTAACCCCAAGTGGTTACGTAGCAGACGTGATGTGAGGTCGCGGCCGCACGTTCGTTCGACACAACCCTTATCGGCGCACCGTCTCCTACTCGCGGGCATGAACGAAGACGACGTGCTGGACCTCCTCCGCGACGTCGAGGACCCTTCCCTTGACGACGACATCGTCTCCCTCGGCCTCGTCAACGACCTCGACGTCGACGGCGACAAAGTCACGCTCTCGCTCGCGCTCGGCGCCCCCTACTCGCCGACAGAAACGGACATTGCCGGCCGCGTCCGCGAAGTGCTCTCCGAGGCCGGCCTCGAACCCGACCTCACCGCTGCCATCCCCGACCGCAACGGCGGTGACGTCCTCCCCGGCGTCAAGAACGTCATCGCGGTCGCCTCCGGCAAAGGTGGCGTCGGCAAGTCCACGGTCGCCGTCAACCTCGCTGCCGGTCTCTCTGACCGCGGCGCACGCGTCGGGCTCTTCGACGCCGACATCTACGGCCCGAACGTCCCCCGAATGGTCGACGCCGACGACCACCCGCGCGCCACCGAGAGCGACACCATTGTCCCGCCCGAGCGACACGGCATGAAACTCATGAGCATGGCGTTCATGGTCGGCGACGACGACCCCGTCATTTGGCGCGGTCCCATGGTCCACAAGGTCCTCACGCAGCTCGTCGAGGACGTCGAGTGGGGCAACCTCGACTACCTCGTCGTCGACCTTCCGCCGGGCACCGGCGACACCCAGCTCACCATGCTCCAGACGGTCCCGCTCACCGGCGCCGTCGTCGTCACCACCCCGCAGGACGTTGCCGTCGACGACGCCCGCAAAGGACTGCGCATGTTCGGTCGTCACGACACGACCGTCCTCGGCATCGCCTAGAACATGAGCACGTTCGTCTGCCCGGACTGTGGCGGCGAACACGACATCTTCGGTAGCGGCGGCGGCCACGACTTCGCCGACGAGAACGAACTTCCGTTCCTCGGCTCCATCCCCCTCGACCCCAGCGTCCGTCAGGGCGGCGACGAAGGGGCTCCCGTCGTCCTTGACGACGACAACCAGACCGGCGAAGCGTTCCGCGAGTTCGTCGCCGAAACCGCCGACATGGTCGGGCTCGTCCACCGCCGCAACGCCAGCCGACCCGCCAAGCACTGACAACTCAGGACGATGTCTGACTACGACGACGCCGAGAAACGCGACGTGCTCCGCGACGTCGCTGACGACCTTCGTGAGGGAGACTCCGAGGAAGCCGAACGCATCGCCGCCATCGTCCACCGCGTCAGCGACATCTACGACGAAGACGAGGACGTCGACGCCCAACACGTCTACCTCAACATGCGGAACATCCTCCAAATCTCCGAACAGGGCGGTATCGAGCGCTAACTCGTCCGACGCCAGAGCACGCCGCCAATTAGTGTTAGAACGACGAGCGCTGCGCCCGCGCGACGTTCCAGTGGGGACAGCGCCTCGTCGTCCACGTACCCCTCACGGTGTTGGCGTGCCGTCTCGTTGTCGTAATCACTTTCTACGGTTCCCCCAGGGACTTGCTCGAAGTGGTCGTCCCACGCGTTCGCGGTCTCGTTCGGTTTCGCCATGAACTCCTTCTGGTCGAACTTTCCTGCCGGTTCACCTGGGTCGTCGTAAATCATCACCTTGCCAGCTATTACGTCGTCCGTGCTCTCGTCAAGTTCTAACCTGAATTGGCTCGTGTTTCCGGGTTGTGGCGCTCCGATTTCGAGTTCACTGTCGGTTTCGAACGTCTCTGTTCGTACGTGGATACCGTATGCCCGTTTACCGGGATTATGGACAGTAGCAACGAGTTGTGGTGACTCTCCATCTCGGGAAATATTCACCTCGCTGATATAGGGTGTTGGAACTGCGGGGCTCGAAGCGTTTAGGTTCTGAGTGAAGTTGAATCTGAATTCCTTCCCCACAACAACTACACGAACTGTATGGTGATCTCGAACTGTGTTGAGATAGCTTGTCGCGTTCTTAGACACGAATTCTGATTCACCGCTCTCCAAATCAGGCATCTCCGGACTGAATTCATCCCCGTCAATCCACAACCCAAATCCGCTCGGAAATTCCATCTCGCCTTTATTTTCAACTTCTATACATACACGGTTATCTCTCTCTAAGAACTGGACAGAATAAACCATGTGTAAGCCGAAAGATTGCTCTTTATCAACTACAATATATTTATCTGCTCCTGCACACGGGTTTTCTGATTGCTCGGTAGGGACGGCAGTTGCAGGTGGAGCAACCGCAAGCGAGAGCACGAGTATAACAAGAATGGGGATTTTACTCATTATACTTTTCTTCTATTTTCTCGGTTAATATATCTTCAATTTCTTCCAAGGCAATCTCTCCATCTTGGCTATGAGAAACTATCCGGTATGTTTCTCGACTCTCCATCTCCGGCAGTCGCTTCGTGTCCTCTCGTGTGAAGTACCGCGTAACCGTAGCGTTCGCTAGTCCCAGAGTCTTCGTTATCGAGTCGCCTGCTCTGCGAGCACGGGTCTTCACGGTCTCTGTCCCTGTTTGCTTCCTGAGGGTCCACTGCTTGCTCGGCACGATTCCAGCGATTCGAATATCCACAGACCCAGCTGCACTCTCTGCTTGGAAACGATTGTGGACCGTCTTCCAGTCCTCCCACTCGTACGAAGCTGGATCGACAAGTGTTCGCTGTTCGGCCAAGTACACCTCCTGAGTCTCGGAGTGCTGCCGTTCCACGGCAAACTCGTACTGCCGTTCGTACTCCGGTTCGCGGACGGTGACTTGCCGAATATCACCCGTATACTCGTGAGTGTAGCTCCGGGGCCGCGTCGACCAGTACGTTCTTTCGACGGTCCGACTTCGGGTGACCTCCCTCGTTCGAGTGACAGTGTGAGTCTCAGTCGTCGACACCGTCGTTTGGTAGGTCATGCAACCGAACATGCCGCACTTCTCTCTGAGCTTAATCTCCGATTCCGTCGTCGTGTACGTGTCCTCGTAGGTGACTATCGTCTCGTACGTCTCGGTCGTCTCGTACCGGAACTGCTTCTCGGTCCGATACTCACCGTCCCGCACGCGTTTTTGTCGAGTGTCGCCGGTGAAGGTCCCGGAGCCTCCACGATTGAAACGCCACTCGTTCTCGGTCGTCGTCCAAGTACGTGTTTCCGTAGTCGTCCCGTTGGCCGACCACTCGGGGTTCGATTCCAAGAAGAATGATCTCCGACCCCGCTCCCGGAACCGTTGCCTGCCGACATCGTATTCGACCGGGTCGGTCTTCACATACTTCTCGAGACGATACTCGTGGCCCGCCTCGTCGACTCGCCGCACTTCGTACCCCGCGTCGAGTAGGTCGTCGTGGACTCGTTCGTTCGCCGTCCGCTTGACCGTGTACTGCGGTCGATCGGCTAAATACGAGACGGTTGTTGAGATGTCTGTCACCTCGCTGTACGCGGATGCATAGACCGTCGGCTGGGGTACTGTGATATTGTACTCCATGTGGGGATGCAGCGTGGGATACGACGAGACGTTGAAGGTACCGTCACGGAAGGCCTTCGCCGGGACCTCGATTGTCCATCGATGCGATCTCCCCATACCTTCCGGGTCCGGGTCGTCCGCTTGGCCGGGTTTCTCTTCGATAAGCGCTCGATTAGCTACGGAACCGTGTTCTGGACGAATCCTGAACGAGAGAGCGTCCTCATACGTAGACTTCGTCAAGTAGTAGCGTTCAGATTCCACCGAGATAGTGACAGTCTCATTTGGATAGAACGGACCAGTATCCTCAATTTCCACCTCGGTGAGTTCCGGTGCAAACCAATCTAAAAGACCGGATGAATTCGTTCTCTGTTGCTGCTTATCGACCAATTGTAGCCGTACGATGCTACCGGAGGAGAGCGCGACCCTAGAATCTTCCTGGTCTGCGTCAATTCCATCCCAGTGATATTCTATTGGAGAACCATCTGGGTCGAAGGACTTTCGCGCATCGAAAACAGTCCCTGTTAGCCGATTATGTTCTGTTTGAGGGTCAATCGTCTCGATGGTAACTTCTGGCGGGGACAGAGTAACCTCAATTGAGTCGCTCGCTCTATTGGTGTAGTCGTCTACGCGCCATCGTATTTTAGAGAAGGCCTCAACATCTGCTATTTTCTCTCTATATGTGGACTTTTCCAGAATTAAATGGTCATCGCCAGCAACTGATTTATTTAACTCTGAGTCCCGGCCTGCGCCAGTCACCCGCATGAACGATTCTACCCTCCCTGGCTCCACACCGTTCAAATCGACTTTCACCCGGTACGTCGCCGTGTAGCGTGATTCGTCGATGCGTGGATGGTACTGGTCGAGTGGCCCGTTCTGGACGAAGCCGGCCGACACGACTTCGGGCGGGCCGGGAACCTCGACGGTTCGGATGGCGACATCGGTTTGTCCACGAGCGTCGCGAGCGCGAACCGTAATCGTGTGGTTGCCCGGTTCAAGGGATTCGAGATACGTCGTCGTGGTGAGGCTGTCCCCGCTAACGCGGCCGCCGAGGCTGTCCGTTGTGAGCGTTTCGACCGGCTCGCCATCCGCGTGCACGGTCACGGTGTGGAGGTTTCCATAGTCGTCGGTAGCGTCGATGGTGACCGGGACGACGCTCTCATCCGCGACTTCGACCGTGGTCAGTTCGGGTGCTGGGTCGGCAACGACGGTCCGGCTGCCGTCCGGGAACGTGGCAACACCGGCGTCCGTGGCGGCGTAGAGCTCGTGAACGCCGGGGGCGAACGAAAGCGTGGTGCTGGCGCTGGTTGCGATCCGCCGGTCGTTTTGGAGCCACGTACCGGCGACATCGTTCGTGAGTTGGTAGTCGGCCGTTAGCTCGCCGTGGCCCGTAACGACCTGTGGGCCGACGATGTTGCCACCGTCGAGGCCACCGGTAGAGCCTGTGTTCGTGGCTTCGACGACCGCGGTGGACGTTTCGGCACTGTCTCGCTGTCCGTCCTCGTCGACGGCGGTGACAGATACGACGTGGCTCCCGGTAGTCGGGAAGCGAATGGTTCGTGTTGTCGTGTTTGCGTTCCCTGCGGCTGGCTCTGTCGCGACGCGTTCGCCGTCGACGCTCCAGACGAGTCGGTCGAGCGGGGCGCTGCCAGCGCTGGCGTCGGCGGTAAATCGTGCGGGGTCGCCAGTCGTGGTTTCTGCCGGTCCAGCGAGCGACACGGCCGGCGGGTCGCCGGGGTCGACAGTGATGTAGAGGATATCAGTCGCCGTCGCGCCGTCGTCATCGGTGACTTCGAGCGTAACGCGGTACGTGCCGGTTGCTTCCGCCTGGAAGCGGGTCTGCTGGCAGTCCCGACAGTGTGGCGTCGTGGTGTTCGGTACGTCACCGGATTCGGCAGCCACGGTCCAGTGGTAGCGCTCGATAGCACCGTCGGGGTCGCGGGAACCACCAGCGTCTAGGTAGACGGTCGTTCCCCGGGTGACGTTCTGGTCGAGGCCTGCGTCGGCGAGCGGGGCTTCGTTCGATGCGGCGATGCCCGGCGTCGTCACAGCAGCGAGAACCAGGCATCCAGCAAGCAAGTACGCTAATTTCACACTACCTCAAATTGAACCTACTAACTACTATATAAAATTTCAGAGTTAGAATAACGATATTATCACTGTAGCAGACGCCGCCGCTCCGGCAGGAACACCGGCGATTTGCGGACGTATGGGATAGACCTTCATCATCTTTCCATGATAATGGATGGCAAACGATTTAGTGTGGGTCCGACCAACACTCTACTAACGGTCCGAGCACGGGCCAGAGGGTTACACTATGACTGATGACGAACTCATCTGGCGAGTGGCAGGGGGTTCCGGCGACGGAATCGACTCCACGAGTCAGAACTTTGCGAAGGCGTTGATGCGTTCAGGCCTCGACGTCTTCACGCACCGACACTACCCGTCCCGTATCCGCGGCGGCCACACGTACGTCGAGATTCGGGCACGGGACGAGAACGTAACGTCCCGCGGCGACGGCTACAACTTCCTGCTCGCGCTCGGGGACTCGTTCGCGCGCAACCCCAGCGAGCACGCCGTCTACGGCGACGAGGAAGTGAAGCCGCTCTCCGAGAACCTCGACGACCTCCGCGAAGGCGGCGTCATCGTCTACGACGAGGGCCTCCTCGACGTAGAGGACGTCCCGAACTTCGAGGAGCGCGCCGAGGAGAACAACTGGCACGTCTACCCGCTTGACCTCCGGTCGCTCGCTAAAGAGCACGGCCGCGAGGTCATGCGCAACACCGCAGGCGTGGGTGCGACGGCTGCACTCATCGACATGGACCTCGACCACATCGAGGACCTGATGTCGGACGCGATGGGCGGCGAGATTCTCGAACAGAACCTCGAAGTCCTCCACGACGCCTACGAGCAGGTCAACGAGATGGACCAGTCCCACGACCTGACGGTGCCCGAGGGCGAACACGACGAGGAGCAGGTCCTCGTCTCCGGCAGCCACGGCATCGCGTACGCGGCCATCGACGCCGGCTGTCGGTTCATCGCCGGGTACCCGATGACGCCGTGGACGGACGTGTTCACCATCATGACGAACCTCCTGCCGGACATGGGCGGCATCTCCGAGCAGGTCGAGGACGAAATCGCGGCAGCGGCGATGGCGGTCGGCGCGAGCCACTCCGGCGTGAAGTCGATGTCCGGGTCCTCCGGCGGCGGCTTCGCGTTGATGAGCGAGCCGCTCGGCCTCGCAGAGATGACCGAGACGCCGCTGGTCCTGCTCGAAGCAATGCGCGCAGGCCCCTCCACGGGGATGCCGACGAAGCCCGAGCAGGCCGACCTTGAGCACATCCTGTACACGAGTCAGGGTGACAGCCACCGCGTCGCCTTCGGGCCCAGCGACCCCAAGGAGTGCTACGAGCAGACGCGGACGGCATTCGAGATCGCCTACGAGTACCAGATTCCGGCCATCGTGGTCTACGACCAGAAGCTCTCCGGCGAGTACCGGAACGTGGACGCGTCCTTCTTCGACCGCGACCCGAAGCCGGACCTCGGGAGCACGCTCACCGAGGACGAAATCGCGGAGGCACCCCACGACGACACCGGGAAGTTCGAGCGGTTCCGGACGGACGGCGTCGAGGACGGCGTCAGCCCGCGCTCGATTCCCGGCCAGTCGGGCGGCCGCTACCTCGCGTCCGGCAACGAGCACTGGCCGACCGGCCACATCGCCGAAGACCCCGACAACCGCGTCGCGCAGGTCGAACGCCGGCTCCAGAAGCTCGACGCCATCCGCGACGACCTCGACGAGCGCGACCAGCAGGTCATCTACGGCGACGAGGACGCGGACTTCGGGCTCATCGTCTGGGGCAGCCAGCAGGGCACCGTCGAGGAAGCCGTCGCACGCATGAACGACGACGGGAACACCGTGAAGGCGCTGGGCGTCAGCGACCTCGCACCGTTCCCGGTCGAGCGCGTGCGGGAGTTCATCGAGAGCGTCGACGAAGCCATCGTCGTGGAGATGTCCTCGACGAAGCAGTTCCGCGGGCTCATCCAGAAGGAGCTCGGGAACGTCGACGGCAAGCTCTCCAGCCTCCTGAAGTACAACGGCAACCCGTTCGAGCCCGCCGAAATCGTCGAAGCGGTCGAGCTCGAACAGGACGGCGGCGGGGAACCGACCGCCCAAACTACCCTCGAACCTGCGGCAGGTGACTAATCCATGAGTAAAGCGTTCAGCGCAATCGAAGAGGAACGGGAGGTCGAACGGGACGAGTTCACGCCCGGCATCGAGCCGCAGCCGACGTGGTGTCCTGGCTGCGGTGACTTCGGCGTCTTGAAGGCGCTGAAGGGTGCGATGGCGGAGCTCGGCAAGGACCCCGAGGAAGTCCTGCTGTGCACCGGTATCGGCTGCTCGGGGAAGCTCAACAGCTACTTCGAGAGCTACGGGTTCCACACGATTCACGGTCGGTCGCTCCCCGTGGCCCGCGCCGCGAAGCTCGCCAACGACGGCGTCGAAGTCGTCGCGGCGGGCGGCGACGGTGACGGCTACGGCATCGGCGGGAACCACTTCATGCACACCGCCCGGGAGAACCACGACATGACCTACATCGTGTTCAACAACGAGGTCTTCGGCCTCACGAAGGGCCAGACGTCGCCGACGTCGCCGAAGGGCCACAAGTCGAAGACCCAGCCCCACGGGAGCGCCAAGGACCCGATTCGCCCGCTCTCGATGAGCCTGTCGGCTGGCGCCTCGTACGTCGCCCGCACGGCGGCCGTCAATCCGAATCAGGCCCAGGAAATCATCGTGGAAGCCATCGAGCACGACGGCTTCTCCCACGTCGACTTCCTGACTCAGTGCCCGACGTGGAACAAGGACGCCAAGCAGTACGTCCCCTACGTCGACGTACAGGACAGCGACGACTACGACTTCGACATCACTGACCGCCGCGAAGCGGCTGACCTGATGCACGAGACCGAGGACGCCCTCTACGAAGGCACCGTCCTCACCGGCCGCTACTACAAGGACGAGAACCGCAACTCCTACCAGCAGGAAAAGCGCCAGCGCGGCGACATGCCCGAGGAACCGCTCGCGGAGCGGTACTTCGACGAGGACTACGACTGGGAGCGCTCGCACGACTTCATCGAGCGCCACAAGTAGCGGTCCACTGCGGCTCGGCTTTCACGTTATTTCACGAACGATTCGACGAGCAGCTTGTAGCTTCGGTGCGCGACCGCGACGCTTCCCACCCACGCCGACGTGACTTTCTCATTCGGAAGATATTTTTTCACAGGCACCAAAACGAGGGGTGTGAGCACCGAATCGACGGAAGACCGAATCCTCGCCGCGCTCGAGGAGGACGCGCAGGCGTCGTACGCCGACATCGCCGCCCGCGCGGACGTCTCGAAGCCGACGGTCCGGAAGTACATCGACAAACTCGAAGACGAAGGCGTCATCGTCGGCTACTCGGCGGACGTCGACCCGAAGAAGCTCTCCGGGCAGTCCATCGCGCTCGTGGGCATCGACGTGGCCTCCG
This sequence comes from Halobacterium sp., assembly GCA_964229715.1. Lineage (GTDB taxonomy): Archaea > Halobacteriota > Halobacteria > Halobacteriales > Halobacteriaceae > Halobacterium. The sequence goes on along the minus strand of CAXREU010000183.1, from coordinate 16,200 downwards.
AGCGGTACGTTGAGGCGACTCGCGACCTGAAGGACCTGAACGCCGTCCACGCGCTGTACACGTCCAGCGGCGACCACATGCTGATGGCCGAAGTCCGGGCCGCCGACGGCGACGCACTCGGCGAAGTCATCAGCGACGAGATTCTCGGCATCGACGGCGTCACCGCCGCTCATCCCTCGTTCCTGCAGGAACGTCTCAAGTAGCTGGACGCGACGACTGCCGCTGGAGTTTTGCGCATCCTCCACGAACGAATCGTATGGCGACTTTCGAGCGGGAGTTGCGGGTTCGCGCGCCGCTTGCCGACGTGTGGGCGTTCCACTCCACTATCGACGGCCTGCGGTCGTTGACGCCGGACTGGCTCCACCTGCGCGTCGAGGAAATCGAGCGCCCGAACGACGAACCCGAGGCCCACGTCCTCACTGAAGGCACGCGGATTCACGCGTCCGTACAGCCGTTCGGCGTCGGGCCACGCCAGCGGTGGGTTTCGCACATCACTGCACGCGAGGAAGAAAACGACACGGCGTACTTCGTGGACGTGATGGAGGAGGGGCCGTTCCCCGAGTGGGAGCACACGCACCTGTTCTACGCGGACGGCGACGAGACGCTGATTCGTGACCGCGTCGAGTACCGCGCGCCCGGCGGCGGCGTCGGCGACGAGCTCGCGCGACTCGGGCTGGCGCCGACGTTCTGGTACCGGCACCGCCGGACGCGCGACATCCTGAACGGGCCGTAGCTTTAACCGGTGAGCCGGAGAACACTCTGATATGGCAGACGTCATCGTCGTCGGCGGCGGTCCCGCCGGCCTGAGCGCGGCGCTGTTCACGGCGAAAAACGACCTCAACACCGTCGTCTTCGACACCGACAAGACGTGGATGCATAAGGCCCACCTCTTCAACTACCTCGGCATCGATTCCGAGGACGGCACGGCGTTCCTTGAGGACGCCCGCGAGCAGGTCGACGACTTCGGCGTCAACCGCCATCAGGGCGAGGAAGTCACCGGCGTCGAACAGTCCGGCGACGGCTTCGCGGTAACGACCGCGGACGGCGAGTACGAGGCCGACTACGTCATCCTCGCGACGGGCGCGAGCCGCGACCTCGCGGAGGACCTCGGTGCCGCGTTCACCGACGAGGACGTCGTCGACGTGGACGTCGACATGGAGACGAGCGTCGACGACGCCTACGCCACGGGCGCGATGGTACGTGCCGAGGAGTGGCAGGCAATCATCTCCGCCGGCGACGGTGCCGCAGCCGCGCTCAACATCCTCTCGAAGGAGAAAGGCGAGCACTTCCACGACTTCGACACGCCCGCGGACGCCGAGTAACCTGTCGGTCACTCGTGCCCGCGCTCACCATCGTTCGCACGGACGCGGAGTAGCGCGTTCCCGAAGCACCGCGAGCGCAACCGCTTTTCCTGCGGCTGGCAACGTCCAGCCGTGAGTGCCGACGACCCCATCGTATCACCGATGGCTGCCGTCGCCGTGGCCGTCGTCGCAGTGAGTACGAGCGCAATCCTCGTGGAACTCAGCGACGCGCCGCGCGTGCTGAAGGCGGGCTACCGAGTGTTGTTCACGACCGCGTTCGTCGCGCCGTTCGCGTTCCGTGAACGCCGCGAATTCTCGGACATCTCGGGCGCGGACTGGCTCGTCGTGAGCGTGGCGGGCGTACTGTTGGCGGTCCACTTCGCGTCGTGGTTCGCGTCCATTGAGTTCACGAGTATCGCGGCGTCGACGACGCTCGTACAGCCGCAGCCGGCGTTCGTCGCGGTGGGCGCGTGGCTGCTGCTGGACGAGCGCGTCGGCGCGCGCATCGTCGGCGGCATCATCGTCGCTATCGCAGGCTCCGTGCTACTGTCGGTCGGTGACTTCCTCACGGGGAGTGCGTTCGGCCCGGCGCCAAATCTCGGGAACGCGCTCGCAGTCGTCGGCGCAGTCGCGGGCGCGGGGTACGTGCTCGCGGGACGGTCGGTCCGCCAGCGGCTCTCGCTGGCACCGTACGTGTTCGCCGTCTACGGCGTTTGCACGGTCGTGTTGTTCGCCGGAGCGGTCGCGCTCGGACTGCCGCTCGTCGACTATCCGCCCCGCGAGTGGGCGCTGTTCGTCGGGATGGCCGTCGGCCCCGGCCTGTTCGGGCACACGCTCGTCAATTGGGCGCTGAAGTACGTCGAATCCAGCGTCGTGAGCGTCTCGCTGCTCGGCGAACCGGTCGGGAGCACGCTGCTCGCGCTCGCTATCTTCGGTCAAGTGCCGGGACTGTTCACTGTTGCAGGGGGCGCGGTGGTCCTCGTCGGCATCGCGGTCACGACGACCGGACGCGCGACGTGATCGCAGGTACCCAGCTGTTTCGAGCCTTCACTCGGCCACGCGGATTTATGACCCGTGCCCAACACGGAACAGGTACGTAGTGATGGCTGACGACGCTGCTCCCCCACTGCCGGACATCGTGGCCCTCGTCGACGAGCGCGCACTCACGCTCACGCTGTACAACGTCGACGTCCCGCAGTCGGTGCTGCGGGACATCCAGTCGTACTTCGAGGTGCAGTCCGTCGACCTACGACGAGCCGCCACCGACGACGGCATCCCACGGAACTTCGTCGTCCTGCACGACGGCGAGGAGTTCCTCGCGTCGTCGTCGCTGAAGTCGCTGTACCGGGTAGTGCGGCCGGACTCCCCGCTCATCGACGTCTCCGCTCCGGAGGACATCGAATATCCGGAGTTGTTCCGGCACATCGACCAGTCAGTATTCACTGACTACGGCCGCGACCGAATGGTCGTCGCGTCCCGCGAAATCGAGTCCAGCGCCCACCAGCTCGGCGGGGCGCTGCACGCGGGCTTCCAGCGATTGTCGAACCTGCGGCCGCAGTACCGGCTCTACGAGCGGCTCGCGGCTGCGGGCGTCGACACGCATATCTACGGGCGGCCGAACTGGGACGTCCCGACCGACGCCCACACGATTCACGCCTCCGAGGACGAGGAAATCACGGACACGTGGTTCGTCGTACTGGACGCCGACAGCGACGAGGACAAGCGCGCGCTGCTCGCCGAAGAGCGCAACGACAACCAGTTCTACGGCTTCTGGACGTTCGACGCGGACATCGTCGACACGATTCTCACCCGACTCGAGGAATTCCCGGCGACGGGACCCGCGTAGCTAGTCTTCTTTGAACGCTGCCCGCCACGCCTTCGGGACCGGGTGGCTCTTCCCGGAGTCCGGGTCGATTGTGACCTGTACTGACTCGGCTTCGACGGCGACGCTGTCGTCGTGGCGAATCTCGTAGGCCATCGTGAAACTCGACCCACCGACGCCCGTGACGCCGATTGCAACTTCGACCGATTCGGCGTGCTGGACGGGCTCAACGAAGTCCACGTCGAGGTGCGCGACGACCATCGAGAGATTCTCCATCGACAGCCCCGCGTGCTCCGTGAGGTACGCGACGCGGGCTTCCTCCAGGTACGTGACGTAGACGGCGTTGTTCACGTGTCCGAGCGTGTCGTGGTCCTGGTAGCGCACATCGACGGTGGTCGTGAACGGGAACTCGGTCATCGTCGGCAGTGTGCCTGCCGGTGGCTTAATGACCGGGGTTCGACGCCAGGGTCAGGCCTGTTCGCTGCCGGACTCCGTGACGCGCACGCCCTTCGCGGCGAGGTGCCGCATCCGGCTCCGGGCGTCGTCCTCCTCTTCGGTACCGCGCGTCGCGAGCACGAACAGAAGCGACTGGCCACCCGGCCGCATCGTCCGGCCGGCGCGCTGGGCGCCCTGCCGGCGACTCCCGCCCAGCCCCGAGGCGACGATGGCGAGTTCGGCGTCCGGCAGGTCGAGACCCTCGTCGCCGATGCGCGAGACGACGAGCGTGTTCAACGCGCCGGTGCGGAATCGGTCGAACAGCGCCTCCCGTTCGGTGTGGCGGGTCTCTCCGCTGACGAACGGCGCGTCGATGGCATTCGCGAGGCGTTCGCCCTGTTCGAGGTAGTCCACGAACACGAGCGCCTGCTTGTCAGCGTGCTGGCGCAGCAGGTGTTGCACCTCCTCGTCTTTCGCGGGGTTCTCGGCGGCGAGCCGGCGGCGCGTGTGCCCACTCTCGGCGGCGTACTCGTAGCGCGCGTCGTCGTCGCGCCACGGCACGTACCGGATCTCGACGGTGGGCTCGGCGCCGTAGCCCGCGTCGAACAGCGCGTCCCAGTCCGTCCCGATGGGCGGCCCGACGAGCGTGTAGATGTCCTCCTCCTTGTCGTCTTCGCGGACCGGCGTCGCGGTGAGCCCGAGCCGGTGCTTGCTCTGGAGGTCCGCCGACCGGCGCGCGACCTCCGCGGGGATGTGGTGGACTTCGTCGTAGACGACGAGCCCCCACTCCCGGTCGTCGAAGACGTGTCGGTGGCGGTCCATCCCCGCGGTCTGGTAGGTGGCGATGGTGACGGGGCGCACGTTCTTCGTCCCGCCGTGGTACTCCCCGATTTGGTCGCGCTCGAGGTTCGTGTGCGCGAGCAACTCCTCGCGCCACTGTGCCGCGAGTTCGCGACTCGGCACCAGAATCAGCGTCTCACCACCGACGGCTTCGAGTACGCCCATCGCCGCGACGGTCTTCCCCGACCCCGGCGGTCCGACGAGCACGCCCGAACTCGCGTCGACGAAGCGCTCGACCCAGTCCTGCTGGTAGTCCCGGAGTTCGAGGTCGAGGTCGACGTCCAGGGGCTCGCCGGTTTCGAGGTCGCGCTCGTCCTGGACGGGGTAGCCGGCCTCGTAGAGCGTGCGTTTCAGCTCCGCGACCTTGTTCTCGGCGACCCACGCTTCCGTGTCCGAGATGGGTGCGCGAATCACGTCGTCGGCGAGGTGCTGGTCGGCGACGTTGCCGAGCAGGCTCTCGGTCTTCGTTTCGAGGACGACGTAGCCGTCCTCGTGCGTGACCAGCCGGAAGCGCGTCGCGCGCGTCCACTGCTCTTCGACCCAGTCCTTCAGCCCGGGGCAGTCTCGCGGGAGCACTTTATCCATCGCTGCCAGCAGGTCGTCCAGGCTCTCGAACGGCGCCGCCCACACGTCCTCCTCGCGCACCACGTACCGGTAGCTTCCCGTTCGCGTGGTGTCCGCGAGGTGTGCGAACCGCGACAACTGAGCGCGCGTGAACTGCGCGGGCTGGTCGACGACGATTTCCCGACGGTCCGGGAACGGCACGACCCGCTCGCGGTCCGTGAGTTCCAGCCAGTCCCGCGGATACCACACGACCGGGTCGTTCTCCACGTCCGCACGCTCCACGTCCCCCGACTCGGCGAGTTCGGCGAGGGCGTCGGCCGCCTCCGCCTGCGTGCAGTCGAGCTCCCGGGCGACCTGCGCGGCGGTCGCGACCGGCCGACCCACGGCTTCGAGGGCGTCGTGGAACGCCTCCTTGGAGATGTCAGTCACTGCAGCGTCGTAGGGCGCGCGCGGAAAAACGGGTTTCGGGTCGCTTCCACCTGCTTCCCGCGGAACAGCCGCTCGTGTCGTGCCTTCCTGAAAGCCCTCGGCCGGCTACGCTACCGGAAGACGTTCCGGCTCACTGCGTTCGCGGGCTGCGACTTCCGTTGTCACGCTCGCCGTGCTTCGCGTACCCGGCCTCGCCCTTTCAATCCGCAGGGGCTGCCGGTTGTCGAGCGTGCGTCGCTACGTCGGCAGGTTGGGCAGCAAAAGAGCGTGGGAGTCGGGTCGGAAGCCTAGTCGTCGGCGGACGCTGCGCCGCTCGCGGAGACTCCGGTTCCGGGGCCGAGGTCGATGCTGAGGTCGTCGAGCTTCTCGTCGGGGACGACGCCGTCGACCCAGCCGCGGTGCTCGTAGTACTCGTCTTTCATCGCGTCAAGCTCGCAGAGTTCACCCTCAATGCCGCCACCGGCGGGCACCGCGTCCTCCGCACCCGCTACGAAGCGGTCCGGGAGCGTGTCGTCGTCGCCGTCGAACCCGGCGAGGTTGTTGTAGTAGCGTTCGAGGTTGTAGATGCGCTCGCCCGCTTCTAGCAGTTCCTCCTCGCCGACGTCGCGGCCGGTCATGCCGTTGTACTGGTCGATGTACTCCTCGACGCCCTCCGCGAACGCGTTGAACTTGCAGATGTCGAACGAGTCCGAGATGGCGTGGAGGTCCTGGAAGGTCGCGGTGAGCTCGCCTTTGCCCTCCCAGTCCGTGGGGTCGACCTTCTCCGGGATGCCGAGAATCTCGGCGGCGGGCGTGTATCCGCGGAGGTGGCAGCCGCCGCGGTTCGAGGTTGCGTACCCGATGCCCATGCCCTTCAGGCCGCGCGGGTCGTACGCCGCAATGGACTGCCCCTTCACGTCGAGGCGGCAGTCGTGGGCGTCCAGCGTCTCCGCCGCGCGCTTCTGGCCCTCGGCGAGTACGTCCGCGAGGTCGGTGTCGCGGGTGGCGATTTTCTCCAGCATCTCGACCATGGCGTCGACGTCGCCCCAGTCGAGGGTCTCGTCGAAGTCCTCGAGGTAGCCTTTCTCGGCGGCCTCCATCGCGAACGCGAGCATGTTCCCGCTGTCGATGGTGTCGATGCCGTAGTCGTTGCAGCGGTCCATCAGCAGCGCGACCTTGTCGCGGTCGTCGTTCATGGAGTTCGGGCCGAGCGCCCACGCCGATTCGTACTCGTAGGACTCCATACGAACGTTGAGGTCCTCGCCCTTGTGGTGGACGTCGACCTCGACTTCCTTCTTGCAGGCGACCGGGCAGGAGTGACACGTCGGGTCGTCGACGAGGATGTTCTCCTCGACGTTCTCCCCGGAGACCTTCTCGGAGTCGATGTTCGGCTCGTCGGGCTCCTTCTCGCTCTCCGTGCTCGTGGAGGTGAACCGCCCGTTCCGGGTCGGGAGGCCGTCCATCTCCTCGGTGAGGTTCATCAGGACGTTCGTCCCGTAGACGGAGAGCCCGCCCTCGTTGGGTGCGGTGACGTCGGACTCCTGAATCGCCTGCATCGCAGCCTTGTGGCCGTCCATGAACGTCTCGCGGTCGGCGGGCTTGGGCATCTGTGTGCCGGATTTGACGACGACCGCTTTGAGGTTCTTCGACCCCATGACGGCGCCCGTGCCGCCGCGGCCGGAGGCGCGGTCGTCCTCGTTGATGATGCAGGCGTACCGGAGCGTGTTCTCGCCGCCCGGGCCGATGGCCATCGCGGAGAGGTTCTTCCCGTACGCGCCCTCTACTTCCTCTTCGAGGGTGTCGATGGTGTCGTGGATTCCCTCCCCCCAGAGGTGGCTGGCGTCGCGCAGTTCGACTTCCCCGTCCTCGACGACAGCGTAGACGGGGTCGTCGGCTTTCCCCTCGAACAGCAGGCCGTCGAAGCCCGCCCACTTGAGGCGCGCGCCGCTCCACCCGCCGTGGTGGGAGTCCGTGACGGTGTCCGTCAGCGGGGACTTCGTCACGACGGCGATGCGGCCGCTCATCGGCGTCTGCGTGCCCGTCAGCGGGCCGTTCATAAACGCGAGGAGGTTCTCCTCGGAGAGCGGCTCGACGTCGGGGCCGTTCTCGAAGACGTATTTCACGCCGAGGCCGCGCGCGCCGATGTACTTGCGCGCGTCCTCGTCGTCGATGCTCTCGTACCCGACGTCGCCAGCGCTGAGGTCGACGCGAGCGACGTGGTCTTGGAAGCCACCTAGGTCAGTCATAGTTAGTGCTCTTTCGTTACATACGGGCCGTATCCCGATAGTGATTCCCACGGTTTCGTAACTGATACCGGTTACATTTGCGGCGGCGAGCGGACCGCTCGGAACGCCCGTTTCGGCCACGAGCCGCTTCGCCCTCCCGGGAATTCCGGGGTGGGCGGGAGCTTTATACTCGTCGCTGTGCCACGTTCAGGCATGGAGCCGGTGTCACTCGGCGTTCCGGAACCGATTCTCGACGCACTCCCCGCCGACAGCGACGACACGCGCAAGGACATGCAGCAAGCCGTCGCCGGCTGGGAGCGCCGCCTCAACGACGCCATCGACGCCGCGGACTCCGACGAGGAGGCCGTGTCGTACGTCGTCGACGCCGTCGAGCGACTAGAGGAGCGCCTCGAACGCTACGACGAGTTCGTGCCGGAACTGCGCGCGTGGGGGCAGTCGCCGATTTACGCCATCTCGTGGCGGAACCTCCACGCGGAGCTGGTCGCCCAGATTTACGACCACGACGAACTCGGCGAAGCGCTGGACCGCGAGCGCAACCAGCGCCTCGTCGAGGACGGCATCCGGTTCGGGGGCGCATGAACGTCGAACTCCGCTTCTTCGCGACGTTCCGCCAGACGGTCGGCACGAAGGTCGTCGAGCGCGAGTACGACGAAGGGACGACCGTCGGCGACGTGCTCCGCGAACTCGAAACCGAGTACGAGGGTCTGGCGGGCCAGCTCGTCGAGAACGGCGGCCTTCGCCCGCACATCAACGTCCTGAAGAGCGGCCGGGAGGTGTTGCACCTCGACGGCATGGAGACGGAACTCGAAGACGGCGACCAATTGAGCATCTTCCCGCCGGTCGCCGGCGGCACGGCGACGGAGGGTGAGGCGTGAAGCGGGAGAAGGAGTTCCGCGGCATCTCGATGCGGCTCGCCCGGAACTACCTCGAAAGCCTCGGTGGCACCGTCGTCGCCGACGACACAGTCGAAGGCGACGGCTGGCGCGCCGAGTTGTCCGCGGAGAAGGTCGCCATCGGGCCGTCGCTGGAGCTCACCGAGGTTACGGTCGCCTTCGAGACCGACGAGGCGTTCGGCGAGGAAGCGTTTGAGGCGCTCATCGAGAACTTCTCGCGGAAGGCGATGCGCGCGGGCGGCTAAGGTTCGAGGCTGTCGACGACGCGACGTGAGAACTCGACTTCGGTCATGTCGCCCTCAGCGAGCGCGTCGAACCACGCATGCTCCGCGCGCCACGACCCAAGTGGCTCGTCGTCGAGGTCCGTCACAGTCGCTTCGACGCTGCGGACCGGCCAGCCGGCGTCGGCGAACAGCTTCCGGAAGACGTTCACGATGTCCCCGACCTGCTGGTGGGGAATTTCACCGTGCTGGTCGGCCGCCGCCGACTGGTAGGTGAGGTGGTAGGCGTCTTCCACAGCCACTTCCCGGAGGTAGCAGCCGTGGTTCGTGAGCCGGGATTCGAGCGCGAACTCGCGGTCCTCGTCCATCACTGGCCACCTCGCCGGCGAGCGGGATAGGCGTTTCCCGTCGTGAGTGTCGAACACGTTCGGGATTGGGCTTTTTCGGTCGAACGACGAACTATCCGTATGAGCGTCCAGAACCGCGAGGAAGCCGGAGACGCCGACGGGCAGCGAACTGAGACAACGGTGGAACTGCGCGCGACCGGCCACGTCCGCCGCGAACTCGGCACGCACAGCATGGCGTTCTCCTTCGAGGGTGACACCCTCGGGGAGTTCCTCGACGCGTTCTTCGACGAGCACGGTCTCGAAGAGATGCTGCTCGCGGAGAGCGAGGAAGAGGAGACGGCCGCGACGTGGGCGAACTACCCCGGCGACCCGCCCGGCCGCTGGGAGCGCAACCCCGAGGGCGAGCGCACCCGAGCGTACGCTCGGGTGCTCGTGAACGGTCGGTTCAACGAACTCCTCGACGGATTCGCCACCGAACTAGAGGACGGCGACCGCGTCGCGCTCACCTACCCGTTCTCGTTCTGCTTCTAGTCCTCGGCATCGAAGTCGAGCGCGGCGGAGTTGATGCAGAACCGTTCTCCAGTGGGTTCCGGCCCGTCCTGGAAAACGTGCCCGAGGTGGCCGCCGCAGGTCGCGCAGACGACCTCCGTGCGCTCCATGCCGTTGCTGTGGTCTGGGCGGCGTTCGACGGCGTCGGTGTCGGCGGCGTCCCAGAAGCTCGGCCACCCGCAGTGTGCGTCGAACTTCGTGTCCGCGTCGAACAACACCTCACCGCAGCCCGCACATCGGTAGGTGCCGTCCTCGTCGCGGTCCACGTGCTCGCCGGAGTACGGGCGCTCGGTGCCGGCGTTCCGGAGAATCTCGTACTCGTCGTCGCTGAGGCGCTCGCGCCACTCCGCCTCGGTCTCGGGCACGTCGCTGGCGTCCGCGCTGCCGGCGTCGGCGCTGTCACTGGCGTCGCTCATACTCACTGGTAGGACGTGACCGCGGGTAAACCTACAGGTCGCGGCGGCTCAGAGGCCGCCGACAATGTCGGCGGCGTGTTCGAGTTCGTCCTGGTTGACGGTGTGGCCCATGCCCTCGTAGATGCGCTCGGTGACGTCGGCGTTCATCGCCTCGAAGACGTCGCGAGTCTCGTGGACGCGCTCCTCGGGGATGTGAGGGTCGCGGTCGCTGCAGCCGAGGAAGATTGGTGTGCCTTCGAGGTCGCCCTCGTGTTCGTGCGTGGTACCCTCGGGGCCGTGGAGGCCACCGGAGAACGCGACGAATCCGCCGTACTCGCGGGGGTTGCGCGCGACGAACTCGCTGCCGAGACACGCGCCCTGCGAGAATCCGAGGAGCGCAACGTTCTCTGCGGGGACGTGCTCGGTGACGTCCTCGAAGATGTCGTGCACGAAGCCGAGCGCGGAGCTGAACCACGGCTCGTTCTCCTCGGTGGGTTCGAGGAAGCTGTTCGGGTACCACGTCGCGCGGGCGGCCTGCGGCGCGACGAACGCGGTGCCCTCGCTCGGGAGGTCGTCGGCGAACCCGAGCATTCCACTGGCGCGAGCGCCGCGGCCGTGCAGCAGGATTACGGCGCTGTCGGCGTCTTCGAGCGCAGGCCCGCGGTGTTCGACCGGCTGTCCGGCGTGGGGGTCGGCGTCTGGCATACCGCGACGTACGCCAGCCACACGTAAACCGTTCCGCTAACCTCGGGGCTATCCGGTGACGGCGGCGTCACCACGGCAGTTTCACTGTGACACCTGATTCCAGTCGGAACCACTATGGGTGCCCGCTGCGTACGGTCGGACATGGCAGACGAGCGATACAGCGAGGAGGCCTGCAGCGTCATCGACTCGCTGGAACAGATCGGCTCCCAGTGGCGGCTCATCGTGCTCCACGACCTCCAGGACGGCGAGAAGCGGTTCAACGAACTCAAGCGCTCGACGGACGCCAGTTCGCGGACGCTCTCGCGCGTGCTCGACGACCTCCAGGAGATGGGGTTCGTCAACCGCCGCCTCGAAGAGGAGTCACCCGTCGCGACGTACTACTCGCTGACCGCGAAAGGCGAGTCGCTGTTTCCGGTCTTCGACGCCATCGAGGAGTGGGCCGAAGAGTGGCTCGGCGACGACGCGGACAGCGTCGACGCTGCCGCCACGCTGGCCGACTCCTGAACGGGCCAGCCGCGACGCCCGACCGGGGTGCGGAGTGAAAGTGGAACGGGGCGTTCTGTGTGATAATTCTCCCGCTGAGCATCGACTCTACTTATGAGAACGTAATCGCGGCACAGCCACGCATGGCTTCACTTTCACCCACAGCCGGTGCCGAAGTCGTGCCGACAGACGGTCGCGCACTCGCCGCGAATCGGCAGACCTTACGGCGCTCGCGGGATAGGACGCCTATGACCGCGTTCGACGACCTCCCCGAAGGCTGGCGGGTGTGGAACGACGACGAGGACGGCGCGATTCTCGTCTACCGGCCCGATGTCTTCGACACCCAGGGCTTCCCCGCGCCCTGCCTCCCGACGAGTCGCGTCGCCCGCCGCCCGCCCACCGAGCGCAAGCGCCGCTCGCACTCCGCACCCGACAGCTGGTTCGTCTCTCTCCGCCTCGAACCCGAGGTCCGCGTCAAGGACGCCGATGCGCGCTTCGACTCCCGCGACGCCGCCGACGCCGGTGCGGTCGACGTCGCCACCCGCTTCGACGCGGGCGACGTCGACTACCGGAGCGCCTACCAGCTCCCCCGCGACGACTACCTCGACAAACTCGACGAACTCACGGGCTGACCACCGCTACGCCTCTTCTCGTTCGTCCGTCATCTCGACCGTCTCCGCCTCACGGAGCCACTCCTGCACGCGCTCGTACGCGAGGTCCACCGCAGTCTCCACGCGCAGGATGTCGGTGTCGACGGTGAAGTCCGCGTCGGGCCAGTCGAACTCGTCGTAAATCGTCTTCACCGCGCGGTCCGGAATTCCGTCTCGCTCGTAGTTCCGCCGGACACAGGTGTCCCGGTCCGCGGTCACGAGCACCACGTACACGTCCGGGAACTCCCGGATTCGCGCCTGCCACTTCGCCTTGTAGAACGTCCCGTCGAGCAACCAGTTCGCTTCGGGACCGTCGGCGACGCGCTCGAATAAGTGGTCGTACACGGGCGTCGCCAGGTCGTCCGTGTGCACGACCCGAAAGTCGTAGCCGTCGGCTTCGAGCCGGCGGTTCAAGCCCAACGCGACCGTGGTTTTCCCGGCGCCCGGCGGCCCACACACGACCAGTATCACGTCTAGGTTGTCGGTGCTCGTTCGGGTAGCTGTTCGGGCTAGGTCTGGTATTCGTACGAGCGTTCACAGAAGTGGTCGACACCACCACCTCGAAAGCCCCGAGGCTGTAGACTCGGTGCGCTCGCTGCGCGCGCGCCCTCCGGTCGCGTGCTGGCTTCGCGCGCCTTCCTCTACAGCCTCGCCCCTTTCAGTCCGCCCAACTACCGGCTGACCAACCGGCTACGGGCGGATTGAAAGGGGCGGCGGGCTTTCGAGGTGGTGTTTACAGCGGACATCGCGTAACGACAGGAAAACGAACTACCAATCCCTGCTCGTCCTGCTGGCGGGAGGCTTAACCACGCGCGAGCCGAATCGCCGGATATGTCTATTACGCTGCTCGGGTCGCGGCTCGCCGAGCCGGGCACCGAGTTCGTCTATCGCGGGGAGTCGTCGGCCTGCGAGGGGTGTCCGTACCGCAAGCAGTGTCTGACGCTGGAGGAGGGCGTGCGCTACGAGGTCACCGAAGTCCGGGAAGGCGGCCAAATCCTCGATTGTGGTGTGCACGACGAGGGTGTGGTCGCGGTGGACGTGGAGCCGACGTCCGTGAAGGCGAACGTGCCGTCGAAGGGCGCGTACGCCGGGCGCAAGGGAAAGCTCGCGGGGCCGTGTCCGCACACGGAGTGTCCGAGCCACGAGTACTGTGAGCCGGTAGGCGCGGAGTTCGACGAGGAGTACCAGATTCAGGAGATTCTCGGGGACCCGCCCCACGACTACTGCGCGCTGGACAGGGAGTTGACGCTCGTGGAGTTCGCGCCGTCCGAGGACTGACCGACGGTGCCGCGGTGCTGGCCGCGGTAGCCGAACTGGCCGGCGTAGCCGTACGGCGACAACAGCACCGGATAGAAGGGGTCGTCGGCGACGAGTTCGTGGCCGTCCGCGGCGGCGAACGTCTCGCCGCGCTCGACGCGCTCGAAGTTCTCGACGAACACCTCGTACTCGTCGGCTGGCGGTTTGGGAATCGACTCGCCCATCTCGAAGACCGGAATCTCGCGTTCGACTGCGCGCCCGGGGCGCGCGCCGACCGCGGTGAGGAACTCGCGCGCGAGGCGGAACGCGTTCTCCGCGGCCGTCTCCGTGCCCTGCAGGCCGGCTTCGGCTTCGATGATGTCCGCGTCGGACGCGAACAGCCGGCCTTCGCCGAAGCCCTGCGTGTCGACGGTCGCGACGATTGGGAGTCGCGGGACGACGTCCGGAATCGGGCCGTCGAAGCCCGCGGTGATGGCGAACGGGTCGGCATGAGACTGCGTGGAGTGCAGCGACAGCACCGTACAGCCCCGGATTTCGTCGGCGAGGCGATGGGCGAGTTCGACCTCGTGGGCGTCGTCGGGCACGTCTTCCCCGAACGAGCGGTTGAGGTCGGCGTCGAGGTAGCGGACGTTCTCGTCGAGTGCGCGCTCGTTCGCGATGACGAGCTTCACGGGTTCGAGCACGTCGGGGTCGGCGTCGAGCAGTCGCTCGACTGCGTGGGCACCACAGGGCTCGTCGCCGTGGACGCTCCCGACGATGGCCACTTCGGGTTCGCCGTCGCCTAGCTGTTCGACTCGCATCGTCACCTCGTAGCGGACGCGGACCCATAGGGGTTGTCGTTGCGGTCATCGTGGTGCGCCCACCGACGGGATTACGGCCTACCAGTTCCAAGCCGGGCGCGATGGACGACCACACCCGTGACCCGGGCGTCGCGCCGCCGCTGGGGAACCAGACCGGCTGGCTCGCAGACCGCCGGGTGTGGGAGCACGCGACGCTGCGGCGCGCGACCGAGCACGGCGTCCGCCTCTACAATAGCGGCGAGTTTCACGAGGCCCACGACTGCTTCGAGGACGAGTGGTACAACTACGGCAGCGGCACCACGGAGTCGGCGTTCCTCCACGGGATGGTACAGGTCGCAGCGGGCGCGCACAAGCACTACGACTTCGAGGAGGATGGGACGCGTAGCACCGCGGACGACCGGCCGGCATCCGGGGACGACGCGGGGATGCGCAGTCTCTTCCGGACGGCGTTGCAGTACCTCGACGGCGTGCCTGGGGACTACTACGGCGTGGACGTCGGCGACGTGCGCGACACGTTGCGGGCGGCGCTGGACGACCCGAGCGCACTCGATGGTTGGGGCATCCGCATCGACGACGCGGCGCCGAACGCATACCCCGCGGACTACGAGTACGCCGAACAACTGGAGTGACGTCCCGGAGTTTTTTACGTGAGTGCGGGAGTAGTAGGATTTGATGTCACTCGATACCCTCCTGTTGCCCCTCCAGTCCAGCGGCGACGCTGTCGGTGGGCTCGTCGGGCTGCTGTTCGCGCTGGTAGTCCTGGTCGCCGTCGTCGGCGGGACGTGGCTGACGTTTTCGAAGGCTGGTGAGCCCGGATGGGCCGCCATCATCCCGATATACAACCTCTACGTGATGATTAAAATCGGCGGCAACGAGTGGTGGTGGTTACTGCTGTTGTTCGTCCCAATCGTGAACATCTTCGTGCTCGCGAAGATTTCCATCGACATCGCGAAGTCGTTCGGCTGCGGCGTCCTGTTCGGCATCGGGCTCTGGCTGATTCCAGCCATCTTCTTCCCGGTGTTGGGCTTCGGCGACTACGAGTACCGCGGCCCCGGCGGCGCCAGCCCCGGTACGAGCGGCCAATCGATTTGAGCGCTCGCGGACCTGACCGGAACCACTAACGGGTGTCCGGTCAGTCCTCGACGTAATGCGAATCACCGACTACGAGCTGTTCCACGCGGCTCCCCGGTGGCTGTTCTTGAAGGTCACGACAAGCGACGGTACCGTCGGCTGGGGGGAGCCGGTCGTGGAGGGGCGCGCGAAGACGGTCGAGACGGCGGTCGAGGAACTGTTCGAGAGCTACTTGCTCGGGGAGGACCCGACGCGCATCGAGGACCACTGGCAGGCGATGTACCGCGGGGGGTTCTACCGCGGCGGCCCCATCCTGATGTCCGCCATCGCTGGCGTCGACCAGGCGCTCTGGGACATCAAAGGCCAGACGCTCGGCGCGCCGGTCTACGAACTACTCGGCGGGCCGGCCCGGGATAGGATTCGCGTCTACCAGTGGGTTGGCGGCGACCGCCCGGACGACGTCGGGGAGGCCGCCGCGGAGAAGGTCGATGCGGGGTTCACGGCGCTGAAGATGAACGCGACCCCGGAGATGCGCCGCGTCGACAACCCGAAGGCCGTCGAGGAGGCCGTCGACCGCATCGCCGCGGTCCGCGAGGCGGTCGGTGACGAAGTGGACGTCGGCGTGGACTTCCACGGGCGCGTCTCGAAGCCGATGGCGAAGCAACTAGTCGCCGCACTCGAACCGTACGACCCGTTCTTCGTGGAGGAGCCGGTGCTCCCCGAGCACAACGACGCGCTCCCCGAGATTGCGGCGAAGACGACGACCCCCATTGCGACCGGGGAGCGGTTGTACTCCCGGTGGGATTTCAAGGAGGTCTTCGAGCAGGGCAGCGTGGACGTGATTCAGCCGGACCTCTCGCACGCCGGCGGCATCACCGAGGTGAACAAGATTGCGTCGATGGCCGAAGCCTACGACGTGGCGATGGCACCGCACTGCCCGCTCGGGCCGGTGGCGCTGGCGTCCTGCGTGCAGGTCGACGCGGCGGCGCCGAACGCGCTGATTCAGGAGCAAAGCCTCGACATCCACTACAACGAGGGCAGCGACGTGCTGGACTACCTCGAAGACCCGTCGGTGTTCGAGTACGATGACGGCTACGTCGAACTCCCCGACGGGCCGGGGCTGGGCATCGACGTGGACGAGGGCGCGATTCGCGCGGCCGAGGAGCCCGACTGGCACAACCCCGTCTGGCGCCACGAGGACGGCGGTGTCGCG
>CAXREU010000182.1:0-6039 GCA_964229715.1 Halobacterium sp. | reverse complement strand
AAAGCACTGCGGAACGCGGCCGGCGACCGCGTCGGCCGCCACACGAGCAACAGGCCGGAGGAGACGAACACGACCGTGGCAAGCGCGGACGGCTCGTTCTGCGCGGCGGCCGCGAGTCGGACGCGCTGCCGAACGCGCCCGTGAGAACCGTCGCGGCGACGGGCCACGTGCAGCTCACGCACGCGAACAGGCCGAGCAGGCCCGCGACGCCGGTCTTTGCGGCGTCGAGGACGGTGGCGGCGACGAGGTACGCCAGCGTCGCGTAGCCGACGACCTTGAACGGGAGGAGGCTGACCGTGAGTGCGGACCCGCTGTAGACGAGCGCGGGCCCCCAGCCCGGGGAGAGCCACGAGATGCGCGCCCCGAGGTCGGCGCCGTGGAACATGTAGACGCCGCCGACGCCTCCCAACAGGAGGAAGTACGCGAGCGCGACGCCGAGCGCGAACAGGCGCTGTCGCCGGGAGGCGTCCGGGAGGTCCACCCGGGAGACGGCCCAGATGGAGGCGTTAATCCAGACGAACGGGTACGCCAGCACCACGGGGTCGGTCGGGACCGACGACGACACCGCGAAGTAGAACAGCACGAGCGCGAGTTCGCCGTTCAGCAGGAGCGCGCCGTACAGCAGCGCCTTCCGCGTCGGGGCGAACCGGGCCGGGGAGAGAGAGACTGACGCGCCCACTCAGACCACCGTTGCGTCGACGACGACGGCCACCAGCAGGCAGCCGAGGTAGGCGTTCGATGCGTGGAACGCGCGCATTGCGGCAGTGCGGTCGCGCTCCCGGTGGAGCCGCATCGCGGCGTACAGGAAGATTCCACCGAAGACGACCGTCGTCGCCGCGTACAGCACGCCGAGGCCCGCGAGCGCGGACAGCGCCACCGCGGCGACGAGCGTCGCGCCGAGGTAGTAGACGATGTGCTTGCGGGTCGTCGCTTCGCCGCTGACGACGGGCATCAGCGGGAAGCCGCCGCGCTCGTAGTCGTCCTTGTACGCGAGCGCGAGGTTGTAGAAGTGCGCGGGCGTCCACAGGAAGATGACGGTCGCGAGCGCGAGCCCCGCGACGCCCACGTCGCCGGTCACCGCGGCCCAGCCGATGAGCGCGGGGAGCGCGCCCGCCGCGCCGCCGATGACTGTGCTCTGTCGGGTGTTCGGCTTCAACACGAGCGTGTACACCACCGAGTAGAACACGATGGCGGTGAACCCGAGCGCCGCGGTTAGCGGGTTCACGCTGTAGAACGCGGCCAGCGACGCCGCCGCCAGCGTCACGCCGAACGCGATGGCGTTGCGCTTCGGGATGCGGTCGGTCGCCAACGGCCGGTCGTCGGTCCGGGACATCTTCTGGTCTTTCTCGCGGTCGAGCACGTGGTTGAACGTGCCCGACGCGCCGATGGCGAGCACGCCGCCGCCGAGCGTCGCGACGACCGTCTCGGCGCGCAGGCTCGGCCCAGCGGCCAGCGCCATGCCGGCGGCGGCGACCAGGCAGAGCAGCCACATCAGGCGCGGCTTCGTCAGCCGGAAGTACGCGTACGCGGTCGCCAGTGGGCCAGTGGTCGGGACGCTGTCGTCGCCGTCGTCGCCCTTCGGCTCGCCCTCCCACTCCGCGGACGGGAGGTGGCCCGTCTGGAGTTCCAGCGTCCACGCGAGCGCGGCGACGAGGCCGGCGAAGATGAGCACGCCGAGCGCGAGGTGTGCGCCGCCGAGCGCGGGCGACGCCGGCGTCGTCGCGGTGAGCGCGCCGAGCGCGATTTGGACCGGGTAGGCAGCCAGCGCAATCGTGACCGCAGCGCGGACGCGCGTGGAGGAGTCGCGGCGCCACGCCATCACCGCGGCGGCGAGCACGAGCACGCCCGTGACGACGGCAGCGGTCCGGTGGCCCCAGACGACGGCCAGCGACAGCGAGTCGAGGGCGTACCAGCGTCCGTCGCAGGCCGGCCACGAGCGACACGCCGCCGTGGCGTTCGTCAGCGCGGACGTCGCGCCGACGACGAGCAGCGCGTAGACGCCCATCGCCGCCGCCGCGAGCACCGCCGTGAACCGGTCGGGGATATTTCGAGTCACGAACGTCTCTCGTCGGCTGATTACGCCGCGGCCCACTTAGCCTATCCGACTCGCCGACGCCCCGATTCAGCACCTATTTATGGAACCGCTCCGAACGACCACGATAGTATGAGAGGCAAGCGGCTCGTACCCGTTCTCGTCGCCGCCGTCGGCTTCCTCGCCGCCTTCGTGGACCCGGTCGCTGCCCAGCAGTACCAGTCGGTGACCGAGGAGCTCATCCGCAACCTGAACTCGATGCTGCTCGCGGCCGCGCTCCCGGTCACGCTGCTCGTCGAAGGCATCCTCGTCTACACGGTGTGGAAGTTCCGGAACAGCGACGAAGCGAAACCGACCAAGGAGAACCGCCGGCTCGAAATCACGTGGACCGTCGCCACCGCCGTCGTCCTCCTGTTCGTCGGCGTCGCCGCCTACGGCGTGATGGCGCAGCCGACGGTCACCGCAACGCAGGCCGACGCCCAGGAGGCGATGGCTGAAGACGACACCGTCGTCGTCGACGCCATCGGCGTCCAGTGGTACTGGAACTACGAGTACCCCGAGGAGAACCTCACGACGAGCTCCGGCGCCGCGACCGGCGACATCGACGTCGGTAATCAACCGATGGTGGTCCCGGAAGACACGAAGCTCGTGATACGTACTGAATCCACCGACGTGATTCACGCGTTCCACGCGCCCGAAATCGGTCTGAAAGCCGACGCCGTCCCCGGACAGACGAACTACCTCATCACTGAGGTCAACCAGAAGGGCACCTACCAGCTCTACTGCGCGGAGTTCTGCGGCCAGGGCCACTCCGAGATGCTCGGCGAAATCGCTGTCGTCGAGGAGGACACCTACCAGGAGTGGGTCGAGGACCCCGAGAACACGACCATCGACGTTTAACGACGCGTTTCTTCTTTCTCCGCTCTCCCCGCCACGTAGCTACGCCCGCCGGAGCCGACTGCACTCGCCTTCCGTGACCGTGACGTCTCCGTCGTCGGTGTCGACGACGAGCGCGCCCCGGGACGTGACGCCGGTAGCGTCCCCGACGACTGTCCCGCCGGTCCGCGTCTCCACGCGCACGCGCTCGCCGAGTGTCGCGCTGCGCTCGCGCCACGCATCCAGCGCGGCCGCGAAGCCGTCGTCGGTCGCGACACGCTCGACCCACGCGAGCAGTCGCTCGTGGAGTGTCGCCGCGACTTCTGTCGGGTCCACGTCGCCGACTGCCGCGCTGCTCGCGGCGTTGCCGTCTTCTCGCGGGCTTCGCCCGCTCGAATGGTCCGCGGGACTCCGTCCCTCGCTACTCGCTCGTTCCGCGGTCTCCCGCCGGTCGACCGCCCGCAACGTCGTCACCTCGCGGTCCACGTCGAGGTCGTTCGGGTCGAGGGCCGCGTTCACGCCGATACCCAAGACCGCGAACGACAACTCAGCGTCCGCGGGGTCCGTACCCGGGAGCACTTCGTCGACGGGCTTGCCGGCGACCGGCACCTCGTCGACGACCGCCTCGGTGAGCACGCCACAGAGCTTCCGCGCGTCGTCGCCGACGACCACGTCGTTGGGCCACTTTAGGGCCGCGTCCACGCCGAACGCTTCGACGGTCTCGGCGGCCGCGAGCCCGCCCGCGAACGTGAGCCGGCCGACGTGGCTCGCGTCGAAGTCCGGGTTGACGAGCGTGCTCGACCAGACGCCGCCCGGCGGCGACGCCCACGCGTTCCCCGTGCGGCCGCGGCCCGCGCTCTGCTCGTCCGCGACGACGAACGTGCCGTGGGCTGCGCCGTCGCGGCCCTCGGCGCGCGCGAGGTCGTTCGTACTCGGGACGGACTCGCGATGGACGACTGGCGCGTCGACGAGCGCGCGCAGCCGGTCGGCGTCGACTGTCACGACTCTGCGTTCGCGGCAGACGCGAAAAAAGACGACGGTCGCTTAGAAGCTGACCACGGCGCCGGCGTACAGCACGACGACGAGGAAGATCCAGACGGCGTCGACGAAGTGCCAGTACATCGAGACGGTGGCCACGGAGACGTCGCGCTCGTGGGAGTACTGGCCCTTGAACGCCCGGACGGTGACGATGGCGAGGAGCACCGCGCCCAGCGTCACGTGGAGGCCGTGGAGACCGGTCAGCGCGAAGAACGCGCTCTCGAACATGCCGCCGGTCGGCGACAGCCCCTCGTGGACGATGAACTCGTAGTACTCGTACACCTGGCCGGCGATGAATATCACGCCGAGCACGAGCGTCGCGACGAGCAACCCGAGGAACCGCGACCGGTTCTCCTTCCGGAGCGCGACGTGCGCGAAGTGCAGCGTGATGCTGGAGAGCACGAGGATAGCGGTGTTCGCGAGGACGAGCGCGCCGAGGAACCCTTCGGGGACGTGCTGGACTGCCTGGGACCACTGGGCGCCCGCGCGGATGAAGAAGTAGTAGACGAACACGGCGCCGAACGTCGCGATTTCCGTGCCGAGGAACAGTATCATCCCCCAGCGCAGCGCAGCGCCGCCGGTCGTCTCCCGGCTCCAGAAGTGTTTCACGAAGGCGTGGTACACCCAGCCGTACAGGCCCGCGAGGAAGACGAACACGCTTCCCACGAAGACTGCCGGACCGAGCATCGGGGTGATGAAGCCGAACGTCTCGTTCTGTCCGAGTACGTACAGCGCGGCGCCGATGTAGAACCCGGCGGCACCGACGGCGGTGACGAACGGCCACCAGCTGGCCTCGCCGAAGCCCTTCGGCCAGTCCTCCACGGCCGGCAGGTGGTGGCCGTGGTCTTCGGTCGAGTCGTCCGTGACGGTCATACCAGCGAGTTGCGGGGCGAATACTAAAAACCCATCCAACTCCGTCGGCGATGCCGCCGTACCGCAATCCTCACGGGTGGGCGCTGCGAACCGCCGGTTATGTCTCGTCGCGGCGCACGCGTGCTCGGTGCCGTCGTCGGCCTCCTTGCGGTCTGTGGCGTCGCCGTCGCGCACGGCGGCAGCCTCCGCGACGCCACCGGACAGGAGTTGGCGGTGCCGATGTGGCTATTCCTCTCGACGGGCGGTGCCGTCGTCGGCGCGTCGTTCCTGCTGGCGAGCGTCGTCACGGACCGCGCGTTCGTCGCGGCCGTCCACGAGTGGCGCCGCCACGTTCCCGCTCCGCGAACTGCCCTCGCGTGGGTCGGCCACGCCGTCGGTCTCACAGGGTTCGCGTTCAGCCTGCTCACTGGATTCGTCGGCCCCACGGAACCACTGCGGAACGGCGCCATCGTGCTCGTCTGGGTGGGCTGGTGGGCGGCGTTCGCGATGTCGACGTATCTCGTCGGGAACTCGTGGCCCGCCGTGAACCCGTTCCGGACGCTGACACGTCCGGTTTCGTGGGTGCTCGACGGCCGCGACGTCCTGCTCCCGCCGGGCCGCGCGGCGTGGGCGTCGACGGCGTTCCTGCTCGCGCTCGTCTGGTTCGAGGTCGTCAGTCCGCTCGCCGACGAACCGCGGCTGCTCGCCGCGGCCGCGGTCGGCTACCTCGTGCTCTCCGTGGTCGGCGTCGTCGCGGTCGGCCACGACCAATGGTTCGACGAGGTCGCTCCGCTCTCGCGGCTGTTCGCCATGTACGGGGCGGTCGCGCCACTCCAGCGCACCGACGACGGCCTTGAACTCCGACTGCCCGCGATGCGGCTGACCGACGACGTCGTCACCACCAACGGCGGCGTCGCGTTCGTCGTCGCGCTCGTCTGGGGGACGACCTACGACGGGTTCGTCGGCACGCCCGCGTGGGCGTCGTTCGCGCGCGCCGTCGTCGACGCCGGCGTCCCCGCGCCCGTGCTCTATCCGGCCGCACTCCTCGTCGGCTTCCTCGGCTTCCACCGGCTCTACTGGTGGGCCGCCCGGAAGGCCCGCGACGTCGCGCCGACGTACACGGACGCCGCCGTGCTCGCGCGCCGGTTCGCGCCGTCGCGGCTCGCCATCGCCGCGGGCTACCACCTCGCGCACTACCTCGTGTACGCGCTGTCGCTGTCCCCGTCGCTGTTCGGCGCGCT
>CAXREU010000181.1:0-2376 GCA_964229715.1 Halobacterium sp. | reverse complement strand
CTGAACACGCCCGCGACGCCGGCGCCGAGCGCGACCACCAGCGAGAGGAAGTCCGGGCGCAGACGCTCGATGACCTACGACAGCGACAACACGTACAACCCCGGCGGCACGACGTTCGTGAACTTCACGAAGAACGCGAACGCCGCCGCGCCGACGACGGCGAGTACGACGCCGACCAGCTGGAGGTAGACGCCACGCCGGAACAGCTCCTCGTCGTCGACGACGGTGCCGACGCTCGCGGACATCGCGGGCCCCAGCAGCGGCGCGATGACCATCGAGCCGACGACAGTCGCTGGCGAGTCCAACAGCAGGCCCGCGGTCGCGATGATGGTGCTGACGAGCGTCATCACGACGTACGTCGGTCGGGACGGCGCGAGGTCGCTGGCGCGCGCGACGAGTTCCTCGCGCGCGATTTTGTCGCCGTTCTCCTCCTCCTCGGTGTAGCGCTCTTCGAGCTCGTCGAAGTGCCGGGAGACGACCGTCTCCGCGCTCAGAACGACGGTGTAGGCGTCCTCGGAGAGCCCCGCCGAGCGGAGCGCCTCCAGCGCGTCCTCGACGCCCTCCGTGGGTATCGGGAAGTGGACGACGGCGTTGTACTCGCGGCCGCTGGTCTCGTCGCTGACCACGTAGTCGATGCCCTCCTCGTCGAGCGCGTCGAGGACGGCCTCGCGTTTGCCCGTCGGAACGGTCGCCTGAACGAGTCGCACGACTGCGCGTTCACGGGGGCACAAGAAAAGCGTTCAGGGGACGACGCTCAGGCGACGGTCGCGTTGTACGTCACGCGGACATCCGCGGTGACGGTGACCGGGCCGGACTCCACGGACGTCCCGGACGCCGCGGCGCCAGCCGAGAGTGCGGCGGACTCGACGCGGTACGCACGGTAGTCCGTGTTCGTCGAGACGATGGTGTGGGTGTCGGTGACCGAGAGCCCGCCGGCGTCGGCGAGCGTGGCGGCGCGCGTCTCGGCGTTGCCCATCGCGTTCGTCAGCGCGTCCTGATAGAGGGATTCGCGCTTCTCGTCGGAGAGCGTGAAGGAGACGCCGTCGACGCGGTCCGCGCCGTTGTTCACCGCGGTGTCGATGACCTCGCCGGCCGCGTCAGTGTCCTCGACGGTGATTTCGAACGCGTGCGTGCCGACGTACTGGCCGCGCTCAGTTCCCTCGGGCGTCCGCTCGCGCTCCTGGCGGATGTCGAAGTACGCGGTGCGGACGTTCTCCGCGGGAATGCCGTACGATTCGAGCGCCGACTGCATCGTCTCAGCGCGCTCGGCGACCTCGTCACGGACCGCCGCCGAGTCGTTTCCAGTGGCTGTCACCGCGACCCGGACGACCGCCTGGTCGGGCGACGCCTCCACGGTGCCGTCCGCGGAGACCGTAATCGACTGTTCGTCGGGCGCTGCCTGGCCGGCTGTCGCCGACCCGCTCCCGAGAGTGAGGGCACCGGCGACGCCAGCGGTCACCAGCAGGGCGGTACCGAGGACCGCGAGCAGGAGTGTTTGCTGTCGCATCACACTCCACGCTACGGCGGGCGACCCCTTCAACCTCGCTCAGAGTGAAACCCGCGTTTGAGCGTTCGCCGCCGGACGCGGGACTTAACCCCGCCGGCCGGCTACGAACGGTATGTTCGAGACGCGCCCCGACCGCAGCGACGAGGTCGTCCTCGTCGGCCGGTCGAACGTCGGCAAGTCCACGCTCATGCGGGAGATTACCGGCCACAGCGTGGCGACCGGCCAGAAACCCGGCGTCACCCGCAAACCCAACCACTACGACTGGACCAGCGACGACTTCGTCGTCACCGACCTCCCCGGCTTCGGCTTCATGTCCGGCGTCGAAGACGACGTCCGCGAACGCATCAAGACCGACGTCGTCCGCTACTTAGAGGACAACGCCGAGCACATCATGGTCGGCGTGCTCGTCCTCGATGGCAAAGCCGCCGTCGACATCATCGACCGCCACACCAGCGACGACGAGATTCCCCACGTCGTCGAACTGTTCTACCTCCTCCAGGACCTCGACATCCAGCCGGTTGTCGCCGTCAACAAGATGGACAAAGTCGACGACCGCGACGAACGCCTCGACGACATCGCCGACCGCCTCGGCCTCCATCCCCCGTGGAAGCAGTGGCAGGACACCATCGCCCCCATCGCCGCCAAACACGGCCGTACCGACGCCTTCGACGATGCAATCCGTACGCACCTCGAAGCCGAGAAGCGCGACGACCTGAAGAAGTTCTTCTGAGGTACCTTTTGCTGCGGTCGCGCGCCTACGGCGCGCTCCCTGGCAAAAGCTACGCTAAAAGCACTCCTCCTTCTCTTCGCGCCAGCGGCGCTCCGTTCAGTCGTCGGCCTCCACTCGCTCGCTACGCTCGCTCGTGGAG
>CAXREU010000180.1:0-2760 GCA_964229715.1 Halobacterium sp. | reverse complement strand
TCGCCGTAGAACTCCACGAGCGTCGGGCTGTACGTCGAATCGAGCACGCCGACGGCGACGCCGCCGTCCCGAACGCGCTCGCGCAACTGGTTCGTCGGTTGTGACTCGGGCATACGTCCCATCGACGCGCGTTCGCCGTATAGGTGCGGGGCCAGCCGGCCGCCGACTGCCGTGTCCGGCAATCCCCGCCGGATTCGAACGCGGGCGTGGGCAAACGTCCACTTTCCGTGGCGATATAATACACGAACTTGCTTATTATGGTGGTGCGTGAACCACCGACAATTCGTGCACGTGCGGAAACGCTTATCCGCGAGTGAACCGACCGACTTCGCATGAAGGTACTCGTCACGGACCCCATCGCGGACGCCGGCCTCGACCGACTCCGCGAGGCGGGCCACGACGTCGAAACCGCCTACGACGTGGAGGGCGACGCGCTCCTCGACGCCGTCAGCGACGACAACGGCCTCATCGTCCGCTCCGGCACCGAAGTTACTGAAGCAGTGTTCGACGCCGCCGACGACCTCGTCATCGTCGGTCGCGCCGGCATCGGCGTAGACAACATCGACATCGACGCCGCCACCGACCACGGCGTCATCGTCGCCAACGCCCCCGAAGGGAACGTCCGCGCTGCCGCCGAACACAGCGTCGCGATGGCGTTCGCCGCCGCGCGCTCCATCCCCCAGGCCCACGGTCGCCTCAAGGACGGCGAGTGGGCGAAAGGCGAGTTCCTCGGCACGGAACTCAACGGGAAGACCCTCGGCGTCGTCGGCCTCGGGCGCGTCGGCCAGTCGGTCGCCAAGCGCCTCGGCGGCCTCGGCATGGACCTCGTCGCCTACGACCCCTACATCGGCGAGGAGCGCGCCGAACAGCTCGGCGCCGACCTCGTCGAGTTCGACGAGTGCATCGAGCGCGCGGACTTCGTCACCGTCCACGTCCCGCTCACCGACGAGACGGAAGGCCTGCTCGGCGAGGACGAGTTCGCGCAGCTCGAAGACGGCTACGTCGTCAACGTCGCGCGCGGCGGCGTCGTCGACGAGGACGCGCTCGCCGAGGCCGTCGAGGACGGCGTGCTCGCGGGCGCCGCGCTCGACGTGGTCGCGGAGGAGCCGCTGCCGGAGGACTCGCCGCTGGTGGACGTCGACGACATCGTCGTGACGCCGCACCTCGGCGCGTCCACGCAGGCCGCCCAGGAGCACGTCGCCACCTCGACCGCCGACCAGGTCGTCGCCGCGCTGAACGACGAACCCGTGCTGAACGCGCTGAACGCGCCGAGCGTCGACGAGAGCTCGTTCGGCCGCATCGAGCCGTACATCGGCCTCGCCGAGACCGCGGGGAAGGTCGCCGCCCAACTGTTCGACGGCCGCATCGAGCGCGTCGAGGTCAGCTACGAGGGCGACATCGCCGAGGAGGACCTCGAACTCGTCACCGCGAGCGCGCAGAAGGGCGTCTTCGACCCCCTGGAGTGGCAGGTCAACGCCGTCAACGCGCCCCGCGTCGCCGAGGAGCGCGGCATCGACGTCACCGAGTCGAAGACCCGACAGAGCGAGGACTTCCAGAGCCTCGTCTCGGTCACGGTCGGGAACAGTGACGAGGAGCTCACCGTCTCCGGGACGCTGTTCGCGGGCGACGACCCGCGGCTCGTGAAAATCGACGGCTACCGCGTCGACGCCGTCCCGCACGGCCACATGCTCGCTGCGCGCAACAAGGACGAGCCCGGCGTCATCGGCTTCATCGGCACCGTGCTCGGCGACAACGACGTCAACATCGCGGGGATGTTCAACGCCCGCGAGACCATCGGCGGGGAGGCCCTGACCGTCTACAACCTCGACTCCACGGTCCCCGAGGAAGCGCTCGAGGAGCTGCTCGCTGACGAGCGCATCATCGACGTCCACAACATCGAGCTGAACGGCGACTAGCGCTTTTCCGGTCGGCGGTCGTTTCCCCGGTATGCCGACTGTCTCCGAGACGTACATCGAGAACCGCGTGCGCGTCCAGCCCGACGACACGAACAACTACGCGTCCGCGCACGGCGGGAACGTCGTGAAGTGGATGGACGAGGTGGGCGCGATGTCCGCGATGCGGCTCGCGGGGTCGACGTGCGTGACCGCGCGCATCAACGGCCTCGACTTCGAGCGCCCGATTCCGCAGGGCGACATCTGCGTCATCGAATCATACGCCTACGACGCCGGAACGAGCAGCGTGCGCGTCCGCTTGCGGGCGTTCCGCGAGGACCCAAGAACTGGAGAGACCGAGCAGACGACGAGCTCGCACTTCGTGTTCGTTGCCGTCGACGAAGACATGAAACCGACGACGGTGCCCGAACTGACCGTCGAGACGGACCGCGACCGCCGGCTCGAGCAGGAAGCGCTCGCCAGCGAAGGCACCGACTGAGAACAGTTACAGCGCGTCCAGGACGCCGTCCGCGTCCGCAGGGACGGGCGTCGTGTCGCCGCCGGCTTCCGCGGCCGCCTCGGGGTCCTTCAGGAGGTGGCCCGTGGTGAGGCAGACGACGCGCTCGTCGGCATCGATAACGCCGCGCTCGCGGAGCTTCAGGAGGCCGGCGACGCTCGCGGCGGACGCCGGCTCCACGCCGACGCCGTCCTCGGCGAGCATGCGCTGGGCCTCGGTAATCTTCTCGTCGGAGACGGCGACGGCCGTCCCGCCCGTGTCGTAGATGCCGGGCAGCGCCTTCGGCGCGTTCACGGGGTTGCCGATGCGGATGGCGGTCGCCCGCGTCTCCACGTCGTCCCAGCGCTCGAC
>CAXREU010000179.1:0-21364 GCA_964229715.1 Halobacterium sp. | reverse complement strand
CGGGCTTAGACCCCGCCGAGGCCGCCCAGCGCTACGCGGACCTCGGCGCGGGCTCGATTCTGTTCACGAACGTCGACGTCGAAGGCCAGCAGGAGGGCGTCGAAACCGACCCCGTCAGCCGGCTCGCCGACAGCGTCGACATCCCGGTCGTCGCGAGCGGCGGCGTCGCCGAAATCGACGATGTCCTCGCGCTCCGCGACGCGGGCGCG
Source organism: Halobacterium sp. (assembly GCA_964229715.1). Classification (GTDB taxonomy): domain Archaea; phylum Halobacteriota; class Halobacteria; order Halobacteriales; family Halobacteriaceae; genus Halobacterium. The sequence goes on along the minus strand of CAXREU010000179.1, from coordinate 21,155 downwards.
GCCGCCGTCGTCGTCGGCACCGCGCTCTACGAGGGGAACTTCACCCTCGAAGAAGCCAAGGACGCGCTGTAGTCGCTGTTTCTGCGACCGGATTACAGCCGACGGACTGTAGCTGATTGACCAGCCGGTAGGGGCGGGAATGAAAGGGGCCGACCGCTGGCGGTCCCTCGTGATGCAAGCACCGCAGCGAACGTAGTGAGCGAGGAGCGCAGCGAGCGAGCGGCCGCCAGCGGGAGGGGGCTTTCGAGGACGCGTCGGACACGTTTTGTGAGTATCACGGGGGTGCTTGCCTAGCAGGCGGAACGGCCTTGTAGACGGACGTTCACGTGCCGTACATGACCGACCGGACGGCCGCCGTGAGCCGGGCGACGGCGGAGACGGACATCGACGTGACGCTGGACGTGGACGGGGACGGCGACAGCACTGTGGACACTGGCGTGGGCTTTTTCGACCACATGCTGGCGTCGTTCGCGAAGCACGGGCTGTTCGACCTGACCGTGCGCTGTGACGGCGACCTCGACATCGACGACCACCACACGGTCGAGGACGTGGGCATCGCCGTCGGGGAGGCGTTCGCGGAGGCGCTCGGAGACAAACGCGGCATCGAGCGGTTCGCGGACCGCCGCGTGCCGCTGGACGAAGCGGTCGCAAGCGTCGTCGTTGACGTCTCGGGGCGGCCGCTGTACGAGTTCAGTGGACAGTTCAGCCAGCCCTACGTCGGCGAGTTCACGAGCACGATGGCGGCGCACTTCTTCCGGTCGCTGGCGATGCACGCCGGGCTGACGCTGCACTGCGAGGTGGAGGGCGAAAACGCCCACCACGAGATAGAGGCGCTGTTTAAGGGCGTCGCGCGGTCGCTGGACGACGCGACGCGCATCGACGAGCGGCGGTCGGGGACGCCGTCGACGAAAGGAGAACTGTAGCGGCCGACGGCGAGACGCGCGCGGCACGTAACAGTCGCGCCGTGGCGTTACTCGCGGAGGCACACCCGGCAGCTGCCGGGCGTCGTCAGCGTGACGCGGTACTCGGTTTCGACCGGGCCGCTACCGTCCTCGCTGGTGACTATCGAGTCCCACTTCGGGAAAACGAACTCCGGTTCGCCGCCACACTCGAAGCACACCGCCATCGAGCAGCCGTTCGGCTCCGCGTGGCCGTTCAACCAGCTCGTCTCGCAGGCCACACACAGACCGCCCTCCACGGTGCCGGAGGACCGCTCGACCGTGATTCGGTCGTAGTCGCCATCGCGGCCGCATCGGAAACAATCCATCGTGTGTCTCTCGCTGGTCCCGGCGGAGCAGCGCTTCGAGTAGGACAGTGGCGCAAGACCTTATCAGTATTTGGGACGCCGCGACCGCCGCTCAGGTCGTCCGCAAGCCCGCGGGCGATTCTTCGAGGTCGCCGTTCTCGACGCCGGCTTCGACGGCTTCGTCGAACTCGCGGCTGCCGAGGTCGTAGGCGTTCGTCGCGAGCGCGCGCAGGTCGTCTCGGGGCATCGCACCGTCGCGGTTCTGGAGCAGGCGAATTACTTGCGCGTAGCCCGACGGCCGGCGCTTCGACTGCGTGCTGCTGGTGTCGGCGTCGTCGCTGTCCGCTGCCTCCCGCTCTCCCGACTCGTCCCCACTCCCGGATTCGATGACGATGCCGTCGTCCGCGTCGGACTCGACGGCCGAGCTGGCGGAGTCGGCAGCGTCGGTTTCGATATCGTCGTCAGTCCGCTGGACGGGTTCAGTTTCGGGTTCGGGAGCGGCGGCGGGCGGGGAGCCCGCGGCGTCGAGCAGCGGGTCGACAACCGACTGGAGGGTCGCGCGGCAGTCCGTGCAGAGCGCGAGGCGGCGGGACTCGCCGGCGACGGACGCGGGCACGACCTCGTAGACGCCGTCAGCGGCGTCGCCACAGAAGTCACACGTGTCGAGTTGGTGCATGCACGAGGGGACGAGGCGGGGCGGCAAAAGTCCTGCCGAGCGCCGCGCACCCACACCGTTTTGCCGGCCCGCCGCCTGCGTCGTCGTATGTTCGAGGACATCATGCAGAAGTTCGCGGGCAGCCCCGGCCAGCAGGCCGTCATCCGGCTGCTGCTCGAACGGGGGTTCTCCGTGAACGACGACGGCCGCGTGGTCTCCGGCGACATCGAGATTCCGTACACGCAGGTCGCCGACGCCGCGGGCGTCGACCGCCGTGTCGTGGACTCGACGACGGAGGCCATCCTCGAGGACGACGAGCTGCGCCGCATCTTCCAGAACATCAGCCAGATTCCGAGCCTGATGGACCTCGCGCCCGTCCTCGACTTGACCGTCGTCACCGTCGAAGTGCAGGACGCCGACGAACCCGGCATCGTCGCCGAAGTCACGGGGCTGCTCGCCGACCACGGCATCAGCATCCGCCAGACAATCAGCGAGGACCCCGAGTTCACGGACGAGCCGCGGCTCTACCTCGTCACGGACGAGGACCTGCCCGGTGACGTGTTGACGGAGCTGATGAACAAGCCGTTCGTGCGGTCGGTCGAGCTCTCCTAGCGGTCGCCGACGACGCTCGCGATGACGAAGAGGTAGCCGATGGTCGTGAGCGCGTCGTTGACCGTCAAGAGGACGATGGCGTTCTGGAAGTCCTGGGAGAACGCCGACACCGTGGTGGCGATTGCGGCCGCGACGATGATGGAGAAGCCCAGCGACAGCAACAGCATCTCCCGGCGCTCGGTCTGGAGGTAGGCGTTCGCGGCGAGCGCCACCATCGCCAGCCCCGACAGGGAGAGCGCGATGCTGAAGAGGACGTAGACGAATTCCAGCGTCGTCAGCGCGGCCATCGACGTTCCGTTTCGCGAGCGCACGCATAATCCTTTGGGAGCGCGGCGCTGGCCCGTACTCCGGGTGGCACGCGGCCGTTCGTCGTTCGGCAGACGCGGCGCGCGCAACCGCAAACGGGAACGTGCTCGCTCCCCGAGACGAGCACGTGACTGACGCGTACCGGACGCTCGCGGGGGGCGACGAGGCCGACTTCGAGGTGCAGGGCTCGGAGTTCATCGGCTACGCCGCGCCCGCGCCCACCGTCGAGGACGCGGAGGCGTTCGTCGAGTCCGTCGAGCGCGAGCACGCCGACGCGACGCACAACGTGCCCGCGTACCGGGTGCGCGTGGAGTCCGGCGGGCCGGGAGGCGGACACATGCTCCGCGAGTACCAGTCCGACGACGGCGAGCCGACGGGGTCCGCGGGGAAGCCCGCGCTGAACGTCCTCCAGCAGCAGGACGTCGAAAACGCGGTGGTCGTGGTGACGCGGTACTACGGCGGCACGAACCTCGGCGTCGGCGGACTCGCGCGGACGTACTCGCGGGCCGCGAAGGAAGCCATCGAGGCCGCCGGCGTCGTCGAACAGCGGCCACAAGAGCGATTCACCGTCGCCGTGGCGTACGACGACTCGGGCACCGTGCGGGGGATCCTGGAGAGCGCGGACTGCGAGTTCGACGCCGACTACGGCGAGGACGTGGCCTTCGACGTGACCGTCGCCAGCGAGGAGGCCGGCGCCCTCCGCGAGCGCATCCAGAGCGCGACCAGCGGACGGGCGACCGTCGAGTAGCCGGGAGCGCTTCGGGGAGCCAAACGCCTATGCGCGCGCCGGAAGTGGGTGCTGGCATGAATCGCGTCGAGGCAAGCGACTACTTCGAGTTCTCGCGGCTCTCCCACCCGGCGGTGTCGCCGGACGGGGAGCGCGTGGCGTACGTCCAGCAGACCCCGGTATCCGAGACCGACTACGAGGCGACGGTGTACGTCGCCCCGACCGACGGCGGCGAGCCGCCGCGCTTCACCCTCGAAGAGGGAATGGACTCCGAGCCAGCGTGGAGTCCGTCGGGGGACCGCATCGCGTTCGTATCGACCAGGGGCGCGAGTGACGAGCGGCCCCAGTTGTGGGTCGTGCCGACCGACGGCGGCGAAGCCGAGCAGGTGACGGACGTCGTGGGTGGCGTCTCCGGCATCGCGTGGGGACCCGACGGCGCGCGCATCGCCTTCCTGCAGTCGGTGCGTCCGGAGGAAGTCGAAGCCGGCCACGACCTCGAAGTGGCCGACGAGTACGAGCGTGAGGACCCGGACCCGCGGGTCATCGACCGCCACATCTACCGGTCGAACGAGTCGTACGCGGACGGCGCGCGCTCGCACGTCTACACCGCCGACGTCGACACGAGCGAGGTCGAGCGCGTCACGAGCGGCGACGTCGACTGCCTGCGGCCGGCGTGGGGCGACGACCTCTACTACCCAATTCGGTACGGCAGCGACGACGAACTCCGGTGGGAGGTCGAAGCTTACGACCCCGAGGACGGTGAGACGAAGACGGTCACCGTCGTGGAGGGCTGGGGGCCGACGCTGGCCGTGGATTCGTCCCGGCCGCACGACCGCATCGCGTACACAACGACGCCCGCCGACGACCCGACGCTCGTCCAGACCGAGGTCGAACTGTTCACCCGAGAGGTCGGCGAGGTCACGCACCTCACGGCGGGCCTCGACCGCGACCTCGAACTGTGGAACGCGAGCCACGCGCCCGAGTGGGGGCCGGCCGGCGACTACCTCTACGTCTGCACGCCCGACGAGGGCAGCTACGTGCTGCGGCGCCTCGACCCGGCGACGGGGGCGGCCGAGGTCGTGCTCGGCGGCGACCGCCACGTCCACGGGTTCTCCGTCTCCCGTGACGCCGTCGGCGTCGTGCAGTCCGAATGGGACCACCCCGGGGACGTGGTGGCGGCGACGCCGGGCGGCGCCGAGGAGGTCAAACTGACGCGCGTGAACGCCGACTACCTCGACGGGCGCGCGGTCCGCGAACCCGAGGAGGTCCGCTTCGAGTCCCGCGGCACCGAAATTCAGGGGTGGGTGTTGACGCCGCCGGATTTCGATCCGAACGAGGAGTACCCGCTCGCCGTGGAGATTCACGGCGGCCCCCACCGGATGTGGTCGACGACCGGGTCGATATGGCACGAGTTCCAGACGCTGGCCGCGCGCGGCTACGTCGTCTTCTGGTGCAACCCCCGCGGTTCCACGGGCTACGGCGAGGAGTTCATGACCAGCATCGAGCGCAACTGGGGCGACGTGACGATGCGGGACGTGATGGCGGGCACCCGCGAGGTGGCGGACCGGGAGTACGTCGACGAGGAGTCGGCGTTCGTCACGGGCGGGAGCTTCGGCGGGTTCATGACCGGCTGGATAGTCGGCCACACGGACTTCTTCGCGGGCGCGGTCGCCCAGCGCGGCGTCTACGACCTCACGGGCTTCTACGGCTCGACGGATGCCTACAAGCTCGTCGAGGGTGACTTCCGCGCGGTGCCGTGGAGCGACCCCGAGTTCCTCTGGGACCAGTCGCCCGCGGCGTACGTCGAGTACGTGGACACGCCCACGCTCCTCGTGCACTCCGAGCAGGACTACCGCAGGCCCGCCAACACCGCCGAACTGTTCTACCTCTCCCTGAAGAAGCACGACGTGGACACGCGGCTCGTGCGCTACCCCCGCGAGGGCCACGAGCTCTCGCGGTCGGGCGAACCCGGGCACGTCGTCGACCGCATCGAGCGCATCGTCCGGTGGTTCGACGGCTACGCCGAGAGCGACGCCGAGCGCGCGCTCGACCGACCACGGAACGACGAGCTCACGGCTGGCGACGAAACTGCGGACGAGGACGATAGCGACGATGAGCGCGAGTAGTCGGGAGCGCTCGGGACGGCTATAGAGCAGTTCGGGGGTCGGCTTCGGGAGTGCCCGGGGCGCCCCGAAACCCCGCGACTGCGCGATGCTCGGGAGGTGAAACGAAGGGGTCGCGGTTCGCGGTCAGTCGACGATGATGTCGGTGTCGCTGTCGCCGTCCTCGATGACGGTCTGGTCCGGGTCGTCGTCCTCCGGGCGCATCTCCGCGTCGTAGCGGTCGATCCAGTTCGCGAAACACTCCGGGCAGAGCCGCTGGCTGTCGATTTGCGAGCGGTCGACGGTCACCCGGGCGGTCCGCGAGAGCGGGTCCGCCACCGACTCCCCGCACCAGTCACACGGCTCCGTGTCCTCGCTCATGGCCACCACCAGAACGGGCGGCGTCTTATCAGTTGTTGTGGTGGCGGCTGCTCGCGCCAGGATGGGTCACGAGCAGGTCGTAACCGACGCCGAGCGAGATGCCGTACACGCCCGCGGCGAGGTTGCATACCGCTGACCGCTTCCAACTGCTCGGTGATATCGGCACCCAATAATTTTTATATGGTTACTTCATTGACGTGTTTGTATGGTGGTTGTTAACTCGGCAGATGGAATCAGGTACGGGTTTCGCCTCGTCGGATACCTCTTCGGAGTTGGCATTCTCAGCCTCATCTTCGGGAGCGTACTCGGCTTAGTCGTCGGTGGCGTCCTCGGAGTAGGGAGCGAGGGCGGCCTACTCATCGGAGGTATCTTCGCCATCATGGGAATGCAAGCCGGAAGCCTCGGCCTCGGATACAAAATCATCGCGGACGGAGTATACACGGGCGTTAACGCTACCGAGTCCGGCTGAGTGCAGCGCGTAGAATTCGCTAACGCGGCGGTCCGGCTGAGAGTGCAGTCAGGTCGTGCGGAACGCGCGGTCGCCGGCGTCACCGAGGCCGGGAACGATGAAGCCGTCGTCGTCGAGGTGGTCGTCGATGGCGACGGTGAGGAGGTCCGTCTCCGGGAACTGCTCGCCGACGCGGAGCAGGCCGTCGGGCGCGCTCACCGCGGACAGCACGAACAGGTCCTCGACGTCGTCGGGTGCGACCTCGGTAACGTGGTCGAGCACCGTGCACATCGTCGACCCCGTCGCGAGCATCGGGTCCGCGACGATGACCGTGTCCTCGGGCTTGATTTCGGGGAGTTTCACGTAGTCGATGGTGATGGGGAACTCGCCGACCTCGTTCATGCCGGCTTCCTCGTCGCGGCCCGCGCTGATGACGCCCTGCTTGGCGCGGGGAAACGCCTTCAGCAGGCCTTCGACGAACGGCGTCGCCGCGCGCAAGACGTTGATGATGACGACGTCGTCCAGTCCCTTCACGCGCTCGCCGGTCGTCTCGGTGAGCGGCGTCTCGATGGCGACGAACTCCGTCTCCATCGCGCCGTCGATGATTTCGTACCCGCAGATGCGGCCGAGCTTCACGAGGCCCTTGCGGAACTCCACCTGCTCGGTCTCGACGTCGCGGAGCCGCGAGAGGGTGTCTTTCGCCAGCGCGTGCGTGAGCACGTTCGCATCGCCGCGGTCCTCGATGGGCATACGTAACGACGGACCGCGAATCAGCTTAAAACCGGCTATCGCGCGCGTGGAGTGTGGTACGTGCACACGACGCGACAAGATGTTTATTGGCGGGCGTCGTAGGTGTGTCAACGATGGAGGAGAGCGTCGCCGGGTTCAAGGAACGCGGCACGTGGGGCGACGTCGTCGAGCACGGGGAGCGCGTGACCCAGGCGCTTCGCGAGGCCGACGCCCACGAACAGTACCCGGACGCCTTCGAGGAGTGGAACGACTGGCGGCCGAAGTCACACGAACGCATCGAGGAGGAGGTCAGCGAGAAGACCGCCGAGCAGGCCAGCGTCGGCGAGAGCGAAGGGGAGAAGGAAGGCCGCTCGCCCGACGAAGAGCTCCAGACCGCCGGTGAGCGCCTCACCGAGTCCTACGAGGAGCTCGAAGAGGGCGAACCCGACACCGCCGTCGAGAAGTGGCAGGACACGCTCGGCCACGTCAAGCGCGCGGCGGACACGGCCAGCCGGCAAGCGCTCCGCAAAGTCGAGAACGTCGTCTACCAGCGCGTGATGACCCAGGTCGCGCCCTACTACTTCGACAACGACCTCGTGAGCGCGAACATCCAGCGCATCCGCAGCCAGGAGGAGTTCGTCTTCGAGGTGAACGTCAACGACGACGGCGTCAAGGACGGCGTCCGCGAGCACCTCGAATCGTTCGAGGACCTCGACCGCTGGCACGTCGACACCGAGCGCGAGACCGAGACCGCTGAGGCCGTCGAGGGCGTCGAGCCGCCCGAGCAGAACGGCGACGACGCGGATACGACGTCGACGACGAACTGAGCGGTCGCCCCGGCAACCCCCGCGCAGGTCGGTAGTCTCTTAGGTGGCCCGCACGGAGAACGGGCGTAATGGCTGGAGCCGGACTCACGGTGCTCGTGGTCGCGGCGGTAGCGAGTCTGTTCATGGCGTGGGCTATCGGCGCCGGCTCCTCGGGGTCGACGCCGTTCGCGCCCGCGGTCGGCGCGAACGCAATCACGGTGATGCGCGCCGGGTTCATCGTCGGCATCCTCGGGTTCGCTGGTGCGGTCTTCCAGGGCGCGAACGTCTCCGAGGCGGTCGGCAGTGAGCTGCTCGTCGGCGCGAACCTGTCGCCGCTGGCCGCCACGACCGCGCTCATCATCGCCGCGACGCTGGTCGCCATCGGCGTGTTCACCGGCTACCCGATAGCGACCGCGTTCACGGTGACTGGCGCGGTCGTCGGCACCGGCTTGGCGATGGGCGCCGGGCCGGCGTGGGCGAAGTACCAACAGATTACGACGCTGTGGGTGCTCGTCCCGTTCGTCGGCGGCGGCATCGCGTACGCGACCGCTCGCGGCCTCCGCGGCATCGACCGCGACACCGAGACGGTGCCCCTGCTCGGCGCGGTCGTCGGCGCGATTCTCGCGAACATCCAGTTCGTCTTCCTCGGCCCGCCGGGGACGAGCCAGTCGCTCGCCCGCGCGGCCGCGGGCAGCGCCGGCCCGTACGAACTCGGCGTCCACGCCGGCGTCACGCTGCTGTGCGCGCTCGTCGTCACGGGCGCGCTCTACTACGACCTGCGCGGGGACCCCGAGCGCGGCCAGCGCCACTTCCTACTCGCGCTCGGCGGCCTCGTCGCGTTCTCCGCGGGCGGCAGCCAGGTCGGCCTCGCGGTCGGCCCGCTGCTCCCGCTGCTCGGCGGCGACATCCCCCTGACGTACGTGCTCGTCGGCGGCGGCATCGGCCTACTCGTCGGGTCGTGGACGGGCGCGCCGCGCATGATTAAGGCCATCAGCCAGGACTACTCCTCGCTGGGGCCGCGGCGCTCGATTGCCGCGCTCATCCCGAGTTTCGCCATCGCGCAGACTGCCGTCTTCTTCGGCATCCCCGTCTCGTTCAACGAAATCATCGTCAGCGCCATCGTCGGCTCCGGCTACGCCGCCTCCACCGGCGGCGGCGTCAGCAAGCGCAAGATGCTGTTCACGGTGCTGGCGTGGGTGGCGTCGCTGGCGCTCGCGCTCGGCGTCGGCTACGGCGGCTTCCTCGCGGTGGACGCGGTGCTGTAGAAGGAGTCCGGCGGCTACGCTTCGTGTGCGTCGTCTTCGAGCGACTCGTGTTCCGTTTCCTCGGTAGCTTCCTCCTCGGGGAGCCGGCGCACGCGCGCCTTCATGATGCGGGTGTTTTCGACGCGTTCGGCGGTGAGCGCGACGTTCTCGAAGCGGAACGTCTCGTCCTCCTCGACGAGCCGGCCCGCGCGATTGAAGATGAAGCCCGCGATGGTCTCGAACTCCTCGCCCTCCGGCAGGTCGATGTCGAGGGCGTCGTTGACCTCCTCGATGTTCACCTCGCCGCGCACGCGGACGGTGTCGTCGTCGACGAAGTTGATGGGGAGTTCCTCCTCACCCTCCAGTATTTCGCCGACGATTTCCTCGGTGATGTCCTCGGCGGTGAGCAGGCCCTCGGTGGTGCCGAATTCGTCGATGACGATGACCAGTTGGACGCGCTCGTCCTGCATCTCCCGGAGCAGGTCGTCGACGTTCTTCGACTCGGGGACGTGCAGCGTGGGCTCGATGAGGTCCTCGAGTTCGAGGTCCTCGCGCTCCCCGTAGAGGTACTCGCGGACGAGGTCTTCGAGGCTGACGACGCCGATGACGTTGTCGAGTTCGCCCTCGTAGACGGGGATGCGCTCGTGGCCGGCCTGCGTGCACGTCTGAATCGCCTCCTCGATGCTGGCGTCCTTCGGCACAGCGTTCATGTCCAAGCGCGGCGTCATCACTTCCTTCGCGATGGTGTTGTTGAACCGGAAGATGCGCTGGAGCATCTCCCGTTCGTCCTCCTCGATAACGCCCTCGCGCTCCCCGGTCTTTATCATGTCCTGAATCTCGGAGCGCGTGACGTAGCTGGTCTCGATGGCGGCGCGGCCGCCGGTCACCTGATTGACCCACCGCGTCAGATGGTCGAAGAGGACGACCAGCGGATAGAGCACCCGTTCGGACCACTTCAGGGGACCGGCAATAGTGAGCGCCCACGACTCGGTGTTCTCGACGGCATAGGACTTCGGCGCGCTCTCCCCGAACAACAAGACGAGCGCGGTGACGCCGAACGTCGCCGCGAGCACGGCCTGCCCCTGCGAGAGGTAGTAGCCCAGTAGGCCCGTCGCGATGGAGGACATCGCGATGTTCACGAGGTTGTTGCCGACGAGAATCGTGATGAGCAGGCGGTGCGGGTCGCTCTTGAGCTCCGCGACGAGGTTGGCACCCGGCTTCCCCTCCTCCTGGAGCGCCTCGATGCGGTGGCGCGCCAGCGAGAACATCGCCAGCTCCGACGACGAGAAGAACGCCGATAGCCCCATCAGGACGACCATCGCGACGACGCCCGTCGCGACGATGACGTCCTGCGTGAGCTCGACCCCGAACAGTAACACTGCCAGCGGGAGCGACGAAGTACCCATTCCAGCCTCCCTTTTCAGCGCGCGGGTTAAGAGTTTACTCACTGACCCCGCGGAGACCGCCGCGGGCGAAGCGTTTACCCGGGTTTCGAGCGAACGACCGCACATGAGCGCGCGAACCGCCCCGCCGCGACCCGAGCACAGCGACGCCCACGTCACGCTGTATCGCCTGCAAGCGTGCCCGTACTGCGAGCGCGTCGTCCGCAAACTCGACGAACTCGGCATCGACTACCACTCCCGGTTCGTCGAACCGATGCACTCCGACCGCGACGCCGTCAAGCGCATCGTCGGCGCGCGCACGGTGCCCGCCATCATCGACGACGAGACGGGCGTGGCGATGGCCGAGAGCGCGAACATCGTAGAGTACCTCGACGCCACCTACGGGGGTGACGACTGATGGAACTGGACTTCGAGGTCGTCGACCTCCCCGAGGCCGACCACGTCGAGGAGGGCGACGAGGCGCCCGACTTCACGCGGCCGCTCGTGAACGACGAGTACTGGGAGGACGTCGCGCTGTCGGACCTCCTGAACGAGGGTCCCGTGCTCCTGGTGTTCACGCCGATGGACGGCGCGTTCCCGTCGACGTACATCTGGAACGAGCTCCGCGAGCGCGGCGTCGAGGAGTACGGTATCCAGGTCGCGGGCGTCTCCATCTCGTCGCCGTACGAGCACAAGACCACCATCGAGGAGCGCGACATTCAAGACTTCGCGGGCCTGTTCAGCGACCCGCAGAACGGCGTTGCCGAGCAGTACGGCGTCAGCCACGACCTCGACGGGATGGCGGGCGTCAGCGAGCCACGGCCCGCGGTGTTCCTCGTCGCCGCTGACGGCACCGTCGAGTACGCGTGGGTCGCCGAGGAGTGGCCGAACTTCCCGGAGTACGACGCGGTCGAGGACGCGCTCGCCGACCTGTAGGCCGAGACTGTAACGCTTTTTCGCGCGCCGCCCGACGACTCGGATATGCCTGTCAGCGACGCCGACCTCGACGCGGCCGCCGACGCCATCCGGGACGGCGACCTCGTCGTTGATCCGACGGAGACCGTCTACGGCCTCGGCGCGGACGCCCTCGATTCGGCCGCCGTCGAAGCCGTCTTCGATGCGAAGGGGCGGAGCCACGACAAGCCGCTCTCCGCGGCGTTCCCGGACGCGAGCAGCGCCAGCAAGCACGTCCGGCTGAGCGAGACCGAGCGCGCGTTCGCCGACGCGTTCCTCCCGGGCCCGGTGACGCTCGTCTGCGAGAAGCGCGACAGCGTGCCGGACGTCCTCACGGGCGGCCGCGCGAAGGTCGGCGTCCGCGTCCCCGACCACGACGTCGCGCTCGCGCTCCTCGACCGTGTCGCGCCGATTACGGCGACGAGCGCGAACGTCTCCGGCGAGCCGAGCGTCACGAATCCCGCCGACCTCGCCCCCGAGTTCAGCGACAGCGTGGCCGTGGTACTGGACGCCGGCGAGACCCCAGGGGGAGTCGGGAGCACGGTCGTGGACGTCGAACGCGCCGAAATTCTTCGCGAGGGCGCGAACGCCGACGCGGTCCGGGACTGGCTCGCCGAACACGCGTAGCGCGACCGCTCGCGTTCAGTCGTCCCCGAGCGACAGCAGCGACCCGAGCGTGCGCGTCTTCGTGCCGCATTCGTCGCTGTACTCGCAGGCGCCGCATTTCGCGTCGTCGTGAAGCCGCGGCGGCGGGCCGTCGAGCGCGCGGACGGTACGGAGCGCGCGCCGATAGGCGGCCTTCCGGCGGGTTGTCAACGAGAGTTCGCGAACGACGCCGTGGCGAGCGTATTCGACGTACGCGCGCTCGACCGGCTCTTGCTCTCGCCACGCCAGCGCCTTCGCGGTGGCGACCGCGCGCACCGACTGGGGTTCCCACACCCCCGCTTCGGGTGGGCTCCCGGGCGTGACCACCGACACCGACAGCGGCCCCGTGTGAACTTTCCCCACGAGACCGTGTGCGTCCTTCCCGCGGACGAACACGGCAGTTTCCGCGGGGGCAGCGAGGTGTGGGTAGCGGTCGAGGCTGGCGCGGAGGTTCGACCGGAACTCGGGGGGTTCGACGGCGAGGTCGTAGGTCGCGAGCGCGGCTTCGGAGGCGACCGCGAGCGTGTCGTACTGGCCGGCGAGGTCGCGGGCGTGGTCGTGCTCGGCTGGCGGGCTGCGGTCGTCGCGGCGCGCGTAATAGAGCTGGCGCGGACAGTACGTAGCGCGCGCGAGGTCGCTGAACGCGACAGAATTCGCACGGCTCGTGGAGTCGGCGTCGGACACGGCACGGAATGGCCCCGTACTCGTATTTGAACGTTCGCTACCGGGAGAGCCACCAGTCCTCGATAGTTTCGGCGACGCCGACGAGGTGGGCCTGCCCGAACACGCCGACGACGAGCGCGCCCAGCGAGTTATACATGAAGTCCTTGACAGTGTCGTCAAGGCCGTGCTGGGCGAGTGGCATCGTCAGCCCGGTCTCCTGAGCGGCAACGTCGAGACCGAACTCGAACAGCTCCCAGACGACGCCGAACGCCAACACCACGACGAAGAGGTAGACGAACGCGATGCGCGAGGGAATCGTGATGTCCTCGTGGTGGAGGTCGATGGCGCGCGCGACCGTGTAACCCGCACCCGCGACCAGCGACGCCGACAGCGCGTGCGTGACGTGGTCCCACCACGGAATGTGGACGTACAGCCCCGAGGAACCGAGCACGTGGAGGAAGACCGCGGCGGTGAGCCAGAGCGCGAGCCACGGGTCCAGCGGGAGGTCGTAGCGGCGCTCCAGCAGCGCGGGGACGAACGTGATGAGCAGCGTAATCGAGCCGTTCACGACGGCCTTGGAGTTGCCGCGGAGGAAGCCGTAGACGACGAGACCCGCGAGCACGACCTGCATCGCGCGCGTGATGGCACGCTGGGTGCGCACCGACGGCCGCGGGAGCAGCGTCATATCGGCACCACCCGGGAGAGCGCGCGGCGGAGCCAGCGGTCGCGCCGCCGGAAGTACGCGTCGAAGAGGATGCCCGCTGCGAATCCGGCGAGCGTGACCCAGACGAACTCCATCATGAGCGCGTGGTTGTCAGTGAGGTACGAAGTGCCGAGGTACTGGTCGAAATTCCACCGGACGATTGCCCACGCTGCGCCGGAGGCGAGCGTCGTCATCACGACGAGCACGACCGCGAACCAGTGGGTGACCTTCAGCGCGGTGAACAGGTGGAGCTCAACGACGACGATAAGCGCGAGCGCGGCGAGCGCGAAGTACGTCGCGAACGTGCCGACGGTGCCGCCGAACAGCCCGCGCACGAGAATCGGGAGCAGCGCGAGCACGAGCAGTTCCCAGGGGAGCATGACGCGCCACTCGCGGAACGCGGCCGGCGGCACGAGGACGATGGCGCCGACGGCGGCGACGAACACCATCCACTGGCGGTCGTCGCCGACGACGCTGTCGACGAACACGAGCGCGAGCACGGCGACGAGCAGCCACGCAAGCACGGCGTTCGTCCAACTGTCCCGGAACAGCCGTTCGAGGACGTCCTCGGCGGACTCCACGCCGAACGCGTCATCGGAGGAGGCACCGTCGCTCATTCGTTGTTGTCGTCGGAAGAAACCGGTATAAAACCGCCGGCACGCGCGGTCGCCGCTCAGATGTCGATGTCCGTCTCCTGGCCTTCGGTGGCGCCTTCGAGGCCGTCCTCGTGGACGGAGCTGGTGAGGCGTTCGGAGAGTTCGCGGTCCTGGAGCGCGTTCTCGAACTCCGCGCGGTAGCGGTCGTTGAGCCGCCGACGCTCCTCGCGGGTCTCGACGACGCGCTGGTAGTGTCGGATGGTTCCCTCGTCGACGCCGAGTTCGTCGGCGAGGTCCTCAACGGAGTCGTCGGTGTCGCGCACGCGGTCGAGGGGGGCGTCGGTGTCGGCCGCGCGGAGCAGGTGGAGGTCGAGGCGCGCCTCGGTCACGGTGTCGGCGTCGACGCCGAGTTCGTCGGCGATTTCGGCGTCGCTGTCCTCGCTGTAGAATCGCTCGACGAGCATCGTGAGCTCGTCGACGGACAGTGACGACTCGAAGTCGAGGGTGTCGCGCATCTCCGCGACCGTTTCGCGGAGCCGGGCTTCGACGTCGGCCTCCGAGGCGAGTGACCCGTGGGTTTCCTCCTGGGGTTCGGTGACCGTGTCGTCGTCGGCCACGTCGACGAAGATGTCCCGGAGTTCCTCGGTCTTCTCGTCCATGTAATAGTGACACCCTAGCGGAGCGCGCCGCTATATGTCTGTTGGCTTACCACGCCAGCCCCGTAAACCAGAGAATTGAAACCGGTTGACGAGAGTGGTCGGCTCGTGAGCGTCGAATCCGACTCCGTCGACCTCGTCGGCGACGAAATCGTCGATCGCGTCGCCCGTGCCGCCGTCTTCGCGGCGCTCGCGGGCGCGTTCGCGTACGTATCGTTCCCGAACCCCGTCTCCCCGGCCCCGGTCACGCTACAGGTGCTCGGCGTGTTCCTCGCGGGCATCTACCTCGGCCCGGTTTGGGGCGGCGTCTCGCTGGCGCTGTACGTCGCGGCGGGCGCGGTCGGCGCACCCGTCTTCTCCGGCGGCAGCGCGGGGCTCGGCGCACTGCTCGGCCCCTACGGTGGCTACCTCTGGTCGTACCCCGTCGCGGCCGCGCTCGTCGGCCTCGTCGCGCACGGCACCAGCGGCCTCGCGAAACCGCGGGACGTCTCCGTCCCCCGCCTCGTCGCCGCGATGCTCGCGGGCACCGTCGTCGTCTACGCGGGCGGCACGCTCGGCTACGCCGTCGTCCAGGACGTCGGCCTCTCCCGCGCGTTCCTCGTCGCTGCGGTCGCGTTCGTCCCCGCGGAGGCGTTCAAAATCGCGGCGGCGGTCGGCATCACGCGCACCGAAGACCTCGGCGCCGCCTGATGCTCGCCGTCGACGACCTCACGCACTACTACGGCGACGCCGCCGCGCTCGACGGCGTCAGCCTCGGCGTCGCGGACGGCGAGTGCGTCGTGCTCGCGGGCGCGAACGGCTCCGGGAAGACGACGCTCGTCCGCCACCTCAACGGCCTGCTCGAACCCGACGAGGGGGAGGTCCGCGTGAACGGCACGCCCGTCCACGACGACCTCGTGGCGGCGCGCGCGAGCGTGGGGATGGTCTTTCAGGACCCTCGCGACGGCTTCGTCGGCGCGACCGTCGGCGCGGACGTCGCGTTCGGCCCGGAGAACCTTGGCCTCCCGCGCGAGCAAGTCGACGAGCGCGTCACCGAAGCCCTCGATGCAGTCGAACTCGGGGGCCGCGCCGACGAGCGCATCGACGAACTCTCCGGCGGCGAGCAGGCCCGCGTCGCCATCGCCGGCGCACTCGCGATGCGACCCGACCACCACGTGCTCGACGAACCGTTCACGGGCCTGGACTGGCCCGCCCGCCAGTCCGTCCTCGACCGCTTGCGTGCGCTCCACGACTCCGGGACCAGTCTCGTCGTCGTCACCCACGACCTCCGCGACGTCTGGGCGTTCGCCGAGCGCGTCGTCGCACTCGCCGACGGCGAGGTTGCGGTCGACGGCCCGCCCGAGCGCGTCCGTGAACGCCTCCCCGACCTCGGGGTGCGCCTGCCGTGACGCTCGCGTACCGGCCGGGCGACGGCGTGCTGCACGAATTAGACCCGCGGGCGAAGCTCGCGCTACAGGCCGCGTTCGCGCTCGTCGCGTTCGCACACACCACCCCAGTCGGGCTCGCACTGTTGACGCCGCTGGCAGTCGTCGCGCCGTCCCTCGCGGACGCCTCGCCGCTGGCGGCGCTCCGCGAGTTCTGGGTCGCGCTCCCGTTCCTCGTGGCCGGCCCCGTCGTCGCCGCGCTCGCGCTCGGACCGCCGTGGCTTCGCCTCGAAGCGGCCGCGGCCGCGGCGCTGGCGTCCTACCGCGTCGTGCTCGTGTTGCTCGTCGCGGCCGCGTACGTCTACAGCACGCCGACGCGGGACTCGCAGGCGGCCGTGCGGTGGCTGCTGCCGGGACGCGTCGGCGCGGTGGCGGGCGTCGGCGTCGCGCTCGTCTTCCGCTTCCTCCCCGTGCTCCAGTCCGACTTGGCCGGCCGGCGGGACGCCGTGAACGCCCGTCTCGGGAGCGAGCGCGCGCTCCGCGAACGCATCCGCCTCGTCGCCGTCGGCGGACTCGCTCGCGCGCTCGACCGCGCGAGTCGACTGTCGGTCGCGCTCCGCGCGCGCTGTTTCGCGTGGAACCCCACGCCACCGCCGCTCGCGTACCGGGGCCGCGACTGGCTGGCGACCGGGGTCGCGCTCGTGCTGGCGGCCACCGCGTTCGTCTGAGCAGAAACTGGTCGCGCGTGGTCTTCCGGTTGCCAAGCTTTATGCAGGTCGTCGCCGGGTTTTCAGGTATGTCTTCGTTCGTGCTGGCGCAAGCCGGGGTCGAGACGCGGCCCACGTTCTGGCGCATCGGCCACGTCGGCGAGGCGCTGTTCTACTACCTCGCCGCCGTCGCCGTCGTCATCTTCCTGTACGGCGTCTACCACCGCTTCGCGACGTACGCCCGCGGCGCCGACGACCCGACCGACCGACTCACCGACCTCCCCGCCCGCGTGCTCACCGCCGCGAAACTCGCCATCACTAACGAGAAGCAGTTCGACCGCGACCTCTACGCCGGCGTCATGCACACGTTCATTCTGTGGGGCTTCCTGACGCTGCTCATCGCGACCACCATCCTCGGCATCGACATGGACCTCTGGACGCTCGTGCTCGGCCAGCCCTCCTTCTTCGTGGGCGACTTCTACCTCGCGTACTCCTTCGTCGCAGACGCCATGGGACTGTTGTTCGTCGTCGGCGTCGGCATGGCCATCTACCGCCGCTACTGGGTCCAGTACGGCCGCCTCTGGGGCAAACACACCAGCACCGAGGACGACCTCTTCGTCTGGACGCTGTTCCTGCTCGGTGTCGGCGGCGACCTCACCGAGGGCGTCCGCATCCTCGGCACCAGCGCCACCCGCGACGTCTCCTTCGAGACCGTCTCCTTCGTCGGCTGGTTCGTCAAGGACGTCCTGCAAGCAGCGGGTGTCACCGCCGAGGCCGCGGCCGCCGCCTATCCGGTAGTGTGGTGGAGTCACGCGCTGCTCGCGCTCGCGTTCGTCGCCAGCGTCCCCTACGCCAAGCCGTTCCACATGCTCTCCAGTTACGCGAATCTCCTCACCCGCGACGAGGACGCCGGCAAACGGCTCCCCCGGGTGCCCGAGGACGCCAGCCCCGAGGAAATCGGCCCCTCGAAGATTGAGGACTTCACCTGGAAGCAGCTGCTCGACCACGACGCCTGCACGAAGTGCGGGCGCTGCTCGTCGGCCTGCCCCGCGAAGGCCGCGGGTCGCCCGCTGGACCCTCGCGACGTCATCCTCGCCCTGAACGCCTACCGCGAGGGCCTGGAAGCGGGCGACCGCGAGGAAGTCGACATCGTCGCGGACGGCGGCACCTCCGTCGTGGACGCCGAGACGATGGAATCCTGCATGTCCTGTATGGCGTGCATGGACGCCTGTCCGGTGGACATCGAGCACGTCACGCAGTTCACGGAGATGAACCGCCGCCTCACCGAGTCCGGCCAGATGAACAAGAACGTCGAGGAAGCCGTGATGAACGTCTTCCAGAAGGGCAACACGTTCGGCGACCCCGACCGCAAGCGCCCCGACTGGACCCAACAACTGGACTTCGAGGTGCCAGACGCCCGCGACCAAGCTGTGGAGTACCTCTGGTACGTCGGCGACTACCCGAGCTACGACGAGCGCAACCAGCACGTCGCGCGCTCGCTCGCCAGAGTGTTTGAGGAGGCGGACATCTCCTACGGCATCCTCTACGAGGACGAGCAGAACGACGGCAACGACATCCGGCGCGTCGGCGAAGAGGGGCTCTACGAGATGGTCGCCGAGGAGAACATCGAGGCCTTCGAGCAGTGCGACTACGAGAACATCGTCTGCACGGACCCCCACTCGTACAACACCTTCTCAAACGAGTACGAGCAGTTCGGCTTCGAGGACGGCGATTCGGTCTACCACTACACGCAGGTCGTCGAGAACCTCGTCAACGACGGCGCGCTCGGGCTGACTGGCACCGAACTGGACGACACAGTCACCTACCACGACCCGTGTCACCTCGGCCGGTACAACGGGGAGTTCGAGGCGCCCCGCGAGGTCGTGCGCGCCACGGGTGTCACGCTCGACGAGATGCCCCGCAACCGCGACGATTCGTTCTGTTGTGGCGGCGGTGGTGGCGGCCTCTGGATGGACTTCGAGGAAGAACAGAAGCCCAGCGAAGAGCGCATTCGCGAGGCCTTAGAGGACACGGACGCCGGCCCGGACGTCGACCGCTTCGTCGTCGCGTGCCCGATGTGTATGACGATGTACGAGGACGGCCGGAAGACCGGCGGCTACGAGGACGACATCGAAATCACGGACGTCACCGAACTCCTCGTCGAAGCCATCGACGCGAAAAACGAAGGGAGCAGTGCGGGCGCGACCTCCGCGGCCGCCGACTAAGCTACTCGCCCAGCCACTCGTCGGCGAGCAGGCCGTAGGAGTACGCGTCGACGTACTCGCCGTCGAGGATGGCGTCGTCGCGGCGGCGGCCCTCCCGTTCGAATCCGAGTTTTTCGAGCGCCTTCCACGACGGCTCGTTCGGCACGAGGACGCGCGCGTCGACCTTGTGGAAGCCGCACTCGCCGAATGCGTAGTCGAGGAACAGCTCCGTCCCCTCGGTGACGTAGCCGTTCCCCTGGTGTTCGGGCGCCACCCAGTACATGAGGTTGCCGCGCTCGCCGGGCGCGCTCACCCAGCCGAACGCCACGACGCCGACTGGCTCGGGGTCGCCGTCCTCATCGTCAGTACAAATTAAGAAGTGGTACTCCTCGTCTTCGAGCATCTCCGCGACATCCTCGACGGTCTTGATGGTCGTGTCCGTCAGCGGCACGCGCACGTCGGGGTGGTTGCGGCCATACTGGATGAACTCGTGGTCCTCCTCCTCGATGGGGTGGAGGGAGACGCTGTCGCCAATCTGGAAGGCTGGTCCGGGCATAGTCGACGGTGACGCCCGCGAGCGGTTATAGGTTCGCTGAAATTCAGTTCACCACTACCACTCCGTGAGCGCCTGTGCGCCGTGCGAATGCACGAGGACGCCGAGGAACGTCGCGACGCCGGTGAGCGCGAACGCGCCGCCGACGTAGAACGCCCACTCCATGCCGAACCGCGACATGAGGAAGCCGCCGAGCACGGGCGCGAGCACGCTCCCCGGCCGCCAGACGAGTTCGCGCACGCCGAACGACGAGGCGATGCCCTCGCCGTCGATGCCCTCGTCGGCGAACAGCGCCATGCTCGCGGGTTCGCGGAAGGAGTCGGCGATGCCGAGCAGGCCGTTGACCGCGAGCAGCGGGACGAACGCCGCGGACAGGCCGCCCAGAATCGGCATCGTCGTCGGCATTCCCAGCGCGTTCCCGATGGCGGGCGTGAACGGCACCGTGAGCGCGACGAAGCCGTAGGCGGCGCCGCCTGCGGCGACGAACAGCGAGCGGCCGTAGGTGTCCGAGAGCCGGCCCGTGAACGGCTGGAACAGCATGTTCGTGAACTTCTCCGCGCCGAGCACGACCGCGACGACCGTGCCGCTGTACGCGAGCCCGCCCTGTGCGACCGCGAGCCCGGCGAACACGGAGACCCACGAGCGCACGAGCGTGACCGCGACGGCGTACTGCGCGCGGAAGCTCGTGAGCGTGAGGATGCGGCCGTTCAGTGCGAGGTCGGTAAACGGGAATCCGCGGATGCGGGTATCGTCGGCGTCCAGCAGGAACAGGACCGCGACGAACGCGACGACGAACAGCACCGCGAGCACGTAGAAGACGGGTTCGAAGCCGTAGCGGTCGAAGAGCACGCCGGCCGCGACGAACCCCAGCAGCGACGCCGCGAACCGCCACGCGTTGGCCTTCCCGATGTAGTTCGCGCGCGTCTCCGCGGTCGCGAGTTCGCCGACGAGCGCGAGGCTCAACAGCCCCATCCCGGTCGCGAGAATGCCTTGGCCGCCGCGAACTACGACGAGCTGCCAGGAGGCTTCGACGAACGTGAACGCGAGCGAGACGACGACGCCGAACGCCAACAGTCCGAGGAAGATGGCGCGCTTGTCGTAGCGGTCGCCCGCCCACGCCAGCGGCACGACGACCAGCGCCTGCGTCGCCGTGAAGCCCGTGTAGAACAGCCCGAGCATGATGCCCGAGGCGTCGAGCGCGTTGGCGTACTTCGGCAGGAGGACCGCGAGCGCGCTGAACCCGAAGCCGCCCGCGAACCGCGAGATGTACAGCGAGTAGAGTTGGAGGCGGTCCTTGTACACAGTAGCGGGTGGCTCGGGGGTACTATGATAGTTGTGAAAGTGGGGCGGTGGTGGCTTCTCCCGTGTGAGACGCCCACCGAAGTCGGCCGGTGACACAGACAGTATCCTGGCGGTCGCCGGGAGCGCTTTGCTCTCCCGAGGCCTCGGAAATCTTAGATTTCCGGCGGATT